>CALQCP020000235.1 GCA_943329105.2 Chitinophaga pinensis
GATCGCTACCAGCGCGACCATTCAGCGATGCCATTCTCTGGATGTGTACGCGCCTCAACGGCCCGGAGCGCGCCACGCAGCAAGCAGCCGCTCTCTTGGGAACCACACGACTCACCATGCACGCCGACAGCCTTGACGCCGTGTCGCCATTGGCTGATTCGCAGGCGATTGCCGCGGCACTGCCAAGCGCAACATTGCACTGCAGTACGGGCGTTCCGCACTCCGATCTGGGTGTTCAGTAACCGGCGATCACTTCGCTGGTTGCATCACTGCGGCGCGAGTGACAAATCCCTTGCTGTCAGACTTCATGCTCCACACAAAGGAACCGAAGTACTTCGCCACCATGGCGGCGTCCATCGTCTTCAACACGTCGTTGGAATTCCCTGGAACCTTGAAGCCAAGTCGCTTGGCCACGGAGGAATCGTCTGCTTTGCCGACCGCGTTGTCGAGTTTGGAATCATCTTCGCCATACTGTTCGAGCAGTTCGCGCTCAAACCCCCAACGCGCTGGCAGGTCGATGTATCCCCAAGAAATCACTGCTTCACCGCCAACTGCAAGAGCGGCGGCCTTGTATGCCTGATTGTCAGCCACACTCGGCAAATCCTTCTGGCCCATCGAACGCATGGCCTGCTCAACCAACTTGCTGTCGCCGGTTGCCATGAACCCGTTCGCAACGCCGATCGACATCGGCAAGAAATCCGCTGAGAAGATGGTGTTGCCATCAAAGTCGCGGGGCTCAAGTCCCATGGTGCCACCAAACTGCGTGATCATCGGCACCACGGCCTTGGGGTTGGTGCACGTGACAATCGTCCCGGTCACGCGGCTCTCCGGAGTGACTGGCTGACGAATGGTCTCATAGGTCCAGATACTTGGTCCCATTGCTTCAAAGCCCTTGGACATCACTGGTCCAAAGTTCACTAGGAATCCATCGATCTCCTGCGCTTGTTCCTCAGGAAGGTTGGCCACCACCGAGTTAATCAGGTTCATCAAATTCTTCAATTGCACATTGACGCGACCAAACGCCACGGCGTCCGGTCCGATCATCGGTGGCGGTGCCTCGATCGGCGCGCTTGGTCCAAGCAGCGCCCAAAGACCAACCCTGTCGCCCGGAACATAGATTCCGGAAGTGACTTCAATTTGCCCGCGCGGCGTATCGATTCCAATGCCAATGGTCCATGCCTGCACATCCCCAACAAGTGGCTGCAACACCGGCTGCACCATGGCGAGCATGCCTGCGCCCTCACCTGCGACGGCCTTCTGCAGCGGTCCAGTCAGAATGACCACGGAGATATCCGTCTCGCCCAACTGATCAATCGCGCCTCGGAAATCGGTCTGCTCCGGCAACTTCGCCTTGCGCTTGCCATCAAGGGCCAGCAGCGCGTCTTCCAGTCCGTCAGGATCGGTGGATGCCAGGAAACGCGAGCCATCGCGGCAGTAATAAACCTTCTCTGCATTCTTGGCGAATGACAGATCCATTTCAACACCCATCGCCCCGCCGCGACCGTTGCGCTTTGCGCCAGACTTCTGCAAATTCAGCACCTGCACCTCGCGGCCAACAATGTCTTCCTTCTCAACCGTCACGCCATCCTTTTTGACGGACTCGGCAATGACTGCATCGAACAGCTTGGCCATGCCGTCCGCCTTGGCACCCCAATCTCCGTAGACCAGCGCGTGTGACTCCTCAACATCAAGCTCCTCATCATGCACCGTAAAGAGCGTCATTCCGCCCGTGATTGGCCAATCGATCGTGCCTTCAGGAATACCCAGCTCCTTGAGGCGGTCTTCCATGGCGTCCTGCGCACCACCATCGGTGCCGAGTACTTTGGCCATTGGCACCGTCTTCAGGAATGCCTGAATGGGCGTGTTGTGCCAACGCTCCACCGTCTGCAGCAACTGGTCTGCAGACACGATCAGGTAGGTCGTATCCGGCGCAATCGCGCGGATGGGCATGGGGCCATCGGCGGCGAATGCCTGCGGCGAAACGAGCGACACAACCAAGGCAACCGCACTGGCGGCAATGATGTTGATGTTGATATTCATAGTGTTCAAGTGCTTCAATTACTTGTTTGGCGAATCAGAACCCGGCACGGCGCGCGGGGCCATCGCCGCGGGCTTGGATGAACCGTCCTCAAGTTCACTCGGTGGACCTGGCTGCGGACGCGGCGGGGCTGGGTGATAGAAGTGCCCAGAATTTGGGTTGTTCTTGTCAAACGCAAACGCCTCGCGGTGACGCACAAATTCCTTCACATATCGAGCAGGGATAGCAAAGCCAACATTCTCCCCAAGACTAATTTTCATGTTGGTAATTCCCACCACTTCGCCGCGCATGTTGAACAGCGGACCACCGGAATTGCCTGGATTGATCGGTGTATCAGTCTGAATGTACGTACGCCCGTCAAGCTGCATGGCGGGCACGCTGACCACACCTTCTGTCAGGGTTCGCTCCAGACCAAGTGGATTGCCGATCGCAAAGACACGCTGCCCTGCATCAAGGGCATCGTCAGCCTCCACTGGAGCCACCGGAAACGGCTTGCCGTCCGGGCTCTTCAGTTTGATGAGCGCCAGGTCAAGCGAGTTGCTGACCGCCTCAATCTCAACATCATCAATATCCGTGCGCTTCAAGCTGCCGTCTGCCTGACGCACCCAAATGGTGGCGCGCAATGATCGCTCGCCTTGAATGACGTGTGCGTTGGTGATGGCAAATCCGTCCGGACTAATGATGACTCCAGAGCCAAGACCGCCCGGGGTACTCACCTTGATCACCGAGGCGCCCAAGCCTTTCGCAAGCTCCTTCGGCGGCAGCGTTGGCAAGTCCTTCGCAATGAAAAAGAGTTGTGACGCATCGGGCTGTAGCGCGGCGCCAGCATCTTCACGCGTCACGGAGTCAACCTGCTCCATCTCCACCTGTACCACATCGGCGCCAATGTCCACCCAGACCGCGCGATCGGTCTGCTTCAAGATCTTGCCATCGATGGACGCCCCGCTTCGCAGTTTGACCACATCCCCGGATGCGATGGTTGCGACAGCGACGGCAAACACAGGAACTATTGATCGGAAATTGATTTGCATGGTTCGATGACCTCTCCGGGAAACCTTACCATATGCACCTCGCGCGGCAGCCGCACGCGCGTCACCTCAGGCCGAGTAACCATCATGAATATCCGCCCTCACCGCTCCTCCGTCCGGTTCGCCAGCGCCAGTCTCGCTTTCCTGACCATCAGCGCCGCTGCATTGGCCGCCGACGACATCGCCCGCCACTTTGGATTTGGTGCGCTTGAAGTTCTGAAAGTCGATCCGAAGGCTGGTCCCTTCGTGATTGCCGACATGAATGGCGACGGACTGGAAGACATTGTGGTCATTGACAATTTCAAGAACCGCATCGACGTCAACTTCCAGAAGAAGGGTGCCAAGCAAACCGACGAAGCCCCAGCCGTTCGCGGCGTCAACGAGTTCCCGGAACACTGGCGCTACAAGCGCGAAAGTGTGACCGTTGATCGTGCCGTGGAAGCCGTGGTCGCCTGCGACTGGGACAGCGACGGACTCATGGACATGATCTACGCCGGCAACAGTCCGCCGGGAGTGGTGTTCGTGCGTCAAACCGAGCCCGGACAGTTCAAAGTTGCACGCAAGCAGACCATTCGCAATCTTGGTTCTAATCCCAACGGGCTGGCGGTTGCCAATCTGGTGGGCGGAAGTGCCAAGGAACTTGTCAGTATTGTTGATGGCAAAATTTCCATCTGGCCATTGGACAAGGACACCACCGGCGCTCCCATCGAACTCAGTTCCGGCGGAACCCGCGTGGTGGCTGTGATCCTTGAAGATTTCGACGGCAACGGAACCACTGACATCATTGGTGTCGTTCCTGAAGATCCCGCTCCAGTACGTGCATGGTTCACCGAGCGCCAAGGCGACAAGTTGTTTGTTGGTCCGCAAGTGCGCTTTGAGATGCCCGCGGTACGTGAAGTCTGCGCCGTGCGCCTCCCCAATGCCAAAGCGGCGCTGATCGGTGCTGTAGAGCGACCCACCAAGCGCGTGACCTTTAATCGCGTTGGACGCGGCCGCATTGAAGGGGCTGGATCCCGCGACTCCAGCTTGGTGACTTGGAGCTTTGAGGATCCCCAGAACCGCAAGCGCCGTACCGTGTTTGCCGACGTCAACGCCGA
>CALQCP020000236.1 GCA_943329105.2 Chitinophaga pinensis
CGCCGCATGATCTGCGCGCGTCCCGGGGTCTTTGCCGGAATCCGCCGCGCAATATCAAGCGCTGCCGCACGCATGGAAGTTGGTGGCGGATAGGCGCTCTCATAGAACCGGCTCAGGGCATCGATCGATGATTCTGGGCTACCAAACTGCAGTTCGTTGTCAGCCTCTTCAAGCGATCGGCGCGGGCCGGCAGGCAACGATTCGATACGAACGCGCGCGGCGCCGGCAGCATCAGCACTTCGTCCAGTGATGCGCAGCAAGGCCTCTCGCCATGGGAGCGCTAAGGTGTCTTGTGGATCCAACGCCAGGCGCGCGTCCACACGCGCCAACGCGTCCGCTGCACGGCCGCCACTTGCCGCCTGCATGACTGCCGGTTGCCACAGCAATGGATCGTTGGGACTGCGCGCCAGCTGGACCGCCAACCACTCCGCTACAGCGCGCGGACCTTCGGTGCGTGGCAGTAACCCGATCAATAGCGCCTGGGACGCAGCGTCGTCCGGATCAATTGATTGCGCCAGCAGCAGTTCCGCGACAGCGCTGACCGCATCACCGCGCGCCAACGCACCCTCGGCGCGAGCACGCGCTGATCCTTCCGCGGCACGTCCGTCAACAAGCGCATGCGCATCAGCAAGTGAGCGACGCAATCCGGATGGCATACGAGTCATTGACTCTGCAAGCAACTCGGCCCGCGCGAGCGATTGCTCGGCCTCCGTGGTTGCCCCCGTCTCCGCAAATGCACACGCGAGCGATGCATGCCAACTGGCGTCAACGTCCAGGTCAATGGGTGCCGAAGCAGCCGCACGCGCCACCAACGCTGGATCGCCAGCTGAAACTGCGGCGAGCAACATGGCCTCCAGTGGAGCGCGCGAAGGATCGAGTTCAGCCACTGTGTCGGCGCGTAGCCATGCAGCACCCGGACTACGGACGGTGGCAAGCACTCCGGCGGCGATCGACTCGCGAATACTGTCGGCTGGCAATGCATCAATCGCTACTCGCAATAGGCGCAAATCACTGCTCGCTCGCACCAAGGCCCGACAGGCGTCACGCAGGCACTCTGGATGCGCGGTCACCGCGGCGTGCGCACGGACTGGCGCATCGTTATCGCCGGATCGGCGGAATGCTGCTTCCAAGGTTGCTTGATCGACCGCACCGTCTGCAATGGCAGAGTCCAATTCTGCAGCACCAGCATCGGGATCGCCTGCGGCCACCATGAGTCGTGCGATCCGCGCGTGTGCTTCGGGAGTGACTTCACCAGCGCGTGAGCCGATGGGGACTGCAGCGATCGCCGCCAGCGCCAGCGTTTCCCGCGCGCGGGCATCACCGCCGAGCGATGTCAGGAGCCATGATGCAAGCGCTGTTCGTTCGGCATCACGCCACGGACCATCGTCCATGACAACACCGAGCGTTGCGCGCGCGCCATTACTATCCCCAGCAAGCAACTGTGCGTACGCCGCAAGCGCAACCGTGCGCGGATGCGGAGTGAGTTCAACGCTGCGCGCGAATAACGCAAAGGCAACGTCTGGTCGATGCGCACGCAGTGCCGCCTCGCCTGATTCAAGGGCAAGCTGTGCGGCCGCACGCGATGCTGCATCAATGCCATCGCCGCGCTGCTCCGCAACACTCTCAGCGGGAACAGCAAGCGCAACGGCTGCCACTTCCAGACCAGCTTCATCGAAACCAAGTCGAAACAAGCTGCGCGCAAGTGCCGCACCGACCGCCGCGCGGCCCGCGTCGGAAATTGGCGCAAACCCTTCAAGCCGCAAACGAATCCACGCTGCCCCCAAGAGCGCTGCAGTGCGCGAAGGCTGTCCGGCATCGAAAGCAGCAACCCCAACAGATATCAGTGCTTGTAAATCGGTGGGATCCTGCGCCAACACCGCTTCCCATTCCGCCTTGGCGCGCGGCAAATCACCAGCGGCGCCAGCGATGCGAGCACGTGTTGCTCGGAGCGCGGTGGAACTTGGGTCGAGCCGCAGTGCGGCATCAATGTCATCGGCCGCACGGGCGTACTGACCGTCCATCGCGCGTTGCTTGCCGCGCACATAACGGCGCAGTGCTTCGGACTCAGTGGCACTCCCGGGAGTTGGCCCCGCCACCGCCGTCACTGGTACCGGCTTGGGCTCAGTGATTTCGCGAAGCACAGCAACCAGCGTCATCGGTGGACGCTGCAGTAGGGCTACGCGCGACGGCGGAATTCCTGGCGGCGGCACGAGTGCTGATGGTGGGGATAGTGCCGCCGGTGCAGATGGCGCTGACGGCGCCTGCGCTGACGGCTCTGGCGCTGATGGCACGAGCACCAATGACACAACTGCCGAGGTCAACGATGCCGCATCCGCATATGCCCTGACCACTAGCGCACACGGCACCGCCGCGAGCACCACCCACGCGTGCGTGAGCACACGGAGTCGATGCGATCGGCGGGCGACGGCCGATGGGCGCATCGGGCTTACTTCTTTTTCGCCACGGCCTTGGATCCGACCTTGGCCACTACCTTGAGGACTGACTTTGCTGGCGCCTTCGACGCTGGCTTCGCGATGGGCTTGGCTGCACCCTTCACTGGCGCTGCGCCTTTGACCGGTGGCTTGACCGCTGACTTTCCAGCGATTGGCTTGCCAACAATCGGCTTACTGCCGGCCTTCGCAGAGTCACGTGCTTCCTTCGCCTTGAGAGCGAGTTTTTCGCGCCGCATCTCCTCACGTCGAGCAGCACGTTCAGCCATCAGCGCAACACGCTCAGCGGCCAACTGTGCTTCCACCAGCGCCTTGGCCGATGCGCGTGCCTCTTCAACCGGCTTGGGCGGTGCCAACTCCGATGGCTTGCTGGAAGTCTTTGGAAGCTTCGGTGGATTGGTCTCCCACATGTGATCGACCGCCGCAATCAGTGCGCCGTGCGCCTCGCGCGCCTCTTCAGCCTTCACGTGGCGAGTCACCCAGTTGGCGGCATCAACCAAACCCATTCCCGATGGGAACACGCCAGCTTGCACGAACAACTGCAAACCAAATTCTTCCAGCGGTACGGAGTGGAAATCCACACCAACCAGCAGCACACGATTCGCTACAAACGGCACCATGCCGGGCAGCGTGTCCATGTAACTGACCGCGTCCTTCTTCATCAGCGTGCGCAGGCGTTCCAGCGAGACTTTGTGCTCGCGACGGAAGATGCCGTTCATCGCCTCACGCAAGCGCGAAACGCGATCGTGGGCGCGCCAATGCTTATGACCAATCACGTCAATGATGTCACTGACCAGGCTGACGCGCATGTCGTTCCAGTCAATGAATGCTGACTTGAGTCGCTTGAGCGCAGCGGTGGCGTCCGCGGACGGGGCCTGCCAGAGCAGGTACGAGTGAACAAAGAGGTCCACGAGATCCATTCCAGCAGGCTCGCACGTGGTGCGCAGCGCGTTGCCGGCACTGGCGTGCTTCTTCAGGAATGTCGCGAGTTTCGCGGCGTTAGGGGCTTCAATCTTTACTGTCATAGCTTCCTCAGTTATCCATTTTTTCAGAAAGTTCTTGCTGTCCTTGATCGCCATCATGATCGCCATCGTGCTCGCCACCTGCGGCGCGCATCGCGGCTTCAACTTCTGCGGCACGCTTCAATGATTCATCAAGCACAAAGCGCAATTTCGGCGCGTGCCGAATACGTGACTCTTTGAGCACCGTCCGCCGCAAATGCGAAGCGGCATGATTGAGCGCCTGAATATTCAGGGACCCAAACTCCGCCGGGAGCACCGAGACGCGTACCGATGCCTCTTCAAGATCCGCCGCCATATCCACGCCAAGCACCGTCACCAAACCACGCATGCGCGGATCGGCAATGCCACGCAAGATCTCCATTTGGACGATCCGCTGGATCAGGCTCGCCATCTGCGCGCCCTTGTGGCCAGGCGCGCGCGGGGCGCCTGAGTGATGTGAATGCTCGTCACGATTCATGAATGTTTCAATCCTTACGACCGCTCATCGCGCCAAGACTGCGCTGCACCTTGACAGTGCGGTAGCACTCCAGGACGTCGCCGACCTTGATGTCGTTGTAGCCGTCGATCTTCATGCCGCACTCGTTGCCGGAACGAACTTCCTTGGCGTCGTCCTTGAAGCGCTTGAGCTGCTCCAGACGTCGATCCTTCTCGATGACGATGCCG
>CALQCP020000237.1 GCA_943329105.2 Chitinophaga pinensis
CAAGTACCGGAAGCGTGCGCAACATTGCAGCGCATGCTCACCATCTTGAAGACCATGGTGCAGCAGGTTGATGTGATTGAAACTATTACGCCGGTTTCATTTCTCTCCTTCCGAAGCTTCTTGGCAAATTCCAGCGGATTCCAAAGCGCGCAATTCCGCGAATTTGAGTTTCTGCTCGGCAATAAGAATCCGCGCGTCCTCACGCACTATCCAGAAGGAACACCCGACCGCGTAGCGATCGAACGTCGCTGGGGAAAGCCAACGCTGTTCGATGCGTTTGCAAAGTTCGTTGCGCTGCGTGGCTATCCGGTTCCCGCGGACCTTCTTGCGCGTGACGTCACTCAGCCGCCGCAAGAGTGGCCGGCCTTCCAGGAAACACTGCTTGACCTCTATCACAACCATCCCACTGAGCGCAGTGTGTGCGAACTTCTTGTGGATCTTGATGAGGGCATTCAGGAGTGGCGCTACCGCCATGTAAAAATGGTGGAGCGCACCATCGGATTCAAACAGGGCACCGGCGGCAGTCCGGGCGTCGCTTATCTTCGAACAACGCTCTTCAATCCGCTCTTCCCAGACCTGTGGGCGATCCGCACGCGGCTGTGATGCGCAACGAGGCGCCTGCGTGCCTCCTTTGACGCATTCGCGAGCGGTCAGCCGTATCGCGCCCGCGGGTATCTTTCAGGCATGTCCACCATCAATCCGATCATCGCTAGCTCTGCATCGCAATCACCGTGCTGCGGTCCGAACGGATGCAGTACCGATGCGGGGGCGACAGCTACTACCCGCGCGTTGAATGAGTTTGGTGATGCCACCGGTCTCAATGTTGACGGCACCGTGGCGGGGTCCATTGCATTGATGCAATGGATCGCCGACAACCGGCACATGATGAACCCGCCGGTCGGCAACAAGTACCTGTACAGCGGCAAAGATTTCTTTGTGATGATCATCGCTGGCCCCAATGCCCGCAATGATTTCCATATGACCAACAGTGAAGAGTTCTTCATTCAGCTGAAGGGCGATATCACCGTTCGCATCCGCGACATCAACGGAATCCGCGATGTTCCGATCCGCGAGGGCGAAACCTTCTTCATTCCGCCGAACGTGCCGCACAGTCCGCAGCGCGGTCCAAACACGTTGGGCATGGTGATTGAACGTCGCCGACCAGAGACTGAGCCGGAGCACCTGATGTTCTTCTGCCAGAAGTGCGAAGAACTGGTCTATGACAAAGTCTTTGTGTGCAAGGACATCGTGCAGCATTTCGCCAAGGCCATGGAAGAGTTCTGGGCCGATCCCGCGCTGTGCACGTGCAAGAAGTGTGGCACGCGTGTGATGCGCCCGTACTGAACATCCAATGATCGACCTGCACACGCACATCTTGCCTGAGCGCTGGCCGGACCTCTGTGCCAAGTATGGCTATCCCGGTTGGGTGAGCATTGAGCATTGCGCTGCATGTCGCGCGCGTTTGTGGAAAGACGGGCGGATGTTCCGGGAAATCCACTCAAATTGCTGGGATCCAACCGCGCGCACTGCTGATTGCGATGCCGCCGGGGTGCGCGTGCAAGTGCTGAGCACGGTGCCGGTGATGTTCAGTTACTGGGCGAAGGCTGCGGATGCCGCGGATCTTTCGGCCACGCTGAATGATCACATCGCTGGCGTGGTTCAACACGCGCCGGATCGATTCGTTGGCTTAGGCACCATTCCCATGCAAGACACGCGCTTAGCGATTCGCGAACTTGAGCGATGCGTGCGTGAACTCAACATGCCTGGCGTGCAGATTGGTTCCAACGTCAATGGTCGCAACTTGGATGATCCTTCCGTTGTCGAAGTACTTGAAGCTGCCGCCGCGCTTGGAGCATGTGTGTTCGTTCACCCATGGGAAATGTGCGGCGCCGATCGCATGGAGCGGCACTGGTTCCCATGGCTTGTCGGCATGCCTGCCGAGACTTCGCTTGCCGTTGGCAGCGTGTGCTTTGGTGGCGTGATGGAGAAACTGCCATCGTTGCGCATTGCGTTCGCTCACGGCGGCGGTGCGGCGCCGATGACCATCGGGCGCTGGGAGCACGGATTCCGCGAGCGACCTGACTTGTGCCAGACTGCAACCAACGAATCGCCACGCGAAGCAATCAAGCGCGTTTGGTTTGATTCACTGGTGCATGATCCGGAAGCGTTGCGACTCTTGCTTTCAGTAGCAGGGCAGGGCAAGGTGGCGCTTGGCACCGACTATCCGTTCCCGCTTGGAGAGCTTTCGCCTGGTGCCATTGTGCGCGCCGCGCCTTGGCTTGATGAAGAAACGCGCGCCAGCATTCTGCATGGATCGGCCGCAACCTTTCTTGGTTCGCGCGCCCAACACGCCGTGCGCTGCGCTGCATACGAATCACCCGCACCTCATGTGAATGCACGATCATGACTATGACCGCTCGCGCCGCACCAGTTGATACATCCGCCGAATACGCACGCCAGCTCGACGCGGCGGACCCGTTGCGCTCAGTGCGCGCGGAATTTGAACACCCATTCAGTGAAGACGGTCGGCCGTTCACTTACCTGTGTGGCAATTCCTTGGGTCTCATGCCGCGCACCGCGCGCGTGATGGTGCAAGAAGAATTGGATGACTGGTCGCGCCTTGCCGTTGAGGGGCACATGCTCTCGCGCCGCCCGTGGGTTGATTTCCACGAGCAGTTCAGCGAACTCGGCGCCCGCTTGGTTGGCGCACGCCCTGGCGAAGTGGTGATGATGAATTCGCTCACCGTCAATCTCCATCTCATGATGGTGAGTTTCTGGCGCCCAGAAGGCAAGCGCACCAAGATCATCATGGAGCGCGGCGCATTTCCAAGCGATACATACGCAGTGCATTCCCACGTGCGGGCGCGCGGTCTTGATCCCGCGCACGAAGTGTTAGAAGTCGGCCCACGCACCGGTGAAGCGCTGATCCGCGAAGAAGACATCTTGGAAGCGATTCGCGCTGCCGGTGACACGCTGGCACTGGTCATGATTGGTGGCGTGAATTACGCAACCGGTCAGGCCTTTTCCATTGAGCGCATCACCGCTGCGGCGCACGCAGTTGGCGCGAAGGCGGGCTGGGATCTTGCACATTGGGCTGGAAATCTCCCTGCCAAACTCCATGACTGGAACGTCGACTTCGCCTGTTGGTGTTCATACAAGTATCTGAACTCCGGCCCTGGTGCAGTGGCAGGATGCTTCGTGCATGAGCGTCACGGCGCAGATATCTCGCTGCCGCGATTCGCCGGATGGTGGGGCAACGATCCAAAGACGCGCTTTGCGATGGGGCCAGAATTCATCGCGCGCGAAGGTGCGGACGGCTGGCAGCTTTCCAATCCGCCGATCCTGGCGCTCGCGCCGCTCCTTGCAAGCCTGCAGATCTTTGACCGCGTTGGCATGGAAGCGCTGCAAGCGAAGAGCCTTGCCATGACCGCCTACATGCGTGCGTTGTTGCCAACATCGCCGCTCGCTGCGGGAACGGTGCTAACCCCAAGCGTTCCCGGCTCTCACGGCGCACAACTCAGTATCGCCTTCGAACACGACGCGCGTACGCGCCACTCAGAACTCACTCGCCGCGGCATCATCTGTGACTTCCGCGAACCAAACATCATTCGTCTTGCGCCTGCGCCGCTTTACAACAGTTTCACCGATATTCACACCACCCTTACCGCCTAAAGTAGGTCCGCTCCCGGTGTTCGCCTTGCAATGATGCAACCACTTTGAGTTGTCTTGGATAAGCGCTACATCCGCCAATCACCAATCGCCACGGGTTCATTCTCCCGATCCACATATGCCACGCTCAGCAGTCATCATCGGTGCCGGACTCGGCGGCTCGCTTCTTGCGCACTACTTAGGACAGCGCGGCTGGGAAGTGCGCGTCTTTGAGCGTCGCGGCGATCCGCGTGCTCGCGGCACAGTTGGTGGGCGATCAATCAACTTGGCCATCAGCGCGCGTGGCCTGCATGCGCTGGAGCGAGCAGGTCTGGCCAGCGCGGTGAAGGAGCACGGAATCCGCATGCCGGGGCGCATGTTGCATTCCACTACCGGAGCCACGGCGTTCATCCCGTATTCCGCGGACCCAACGCGCGCGATCATGAGTTTCAGTCGCAGTGCGCTCAACATGTTGCTGCTGCGCG
>CALQCP020000238.1 GCA_943329105.2 Chitinophaga pinensis
GGTTCTGGCTCAAGGTCCACAGTCACTCGAATGCCAGTTCGGTCTTCAAGACGTGCCAGGTGGCGGACTGTTTGTTCAAGGAGCGCACTTGCTATCCCAATGCTCGCCCCGCACCCCTCTTGACTGAACAGCGCGCGCCAGCCAAGTGGTAATGTTGAGATGGAAGCCGTGCGCACCCCGGGCATCAATAAATCCGGAAGCAGATCGGCCAGCCGTTGTGTGTGAAGCGCGCGGCGTGTGTTTGCCCAATGGGGCTCATACACGCGCAATTTCACCTCAGATCCGTGAAAATCCTGATAGGGAAACCCATTCAATGTGACAATCGATAGTCCCACTGCCGCCAATCGATCTCGTAGTTCCGCGCCGCCACTAATTGACTCGGAGAGTTGCTCCGCAGCTCGCGCAGAGAGCCACAAACCAATCGGAAGCATCCCGTTGGGTGAAACACGATCGCGTACTGGAATAAACACTCGCTCGACATGCTCGCACGTCTCTTTGATAGTGCGACCCACCACGACGTTGGTGCAATATGCGGGGAGCACTGTAAATCAGGGCTTGCTACCGGATGAACCCGCGGAACCAGAAGAGGAGCCTGATGACGACTTTGCACCCGCCGCTCCTGAAGCCCCGGTCACGTCCATTGGTTTGTTGGGGTCGCTCAACACCATCTCCGTGCGAGTCACGGTGGTCTTGCGACGTCCACCGCGAACTTCAACAGTGGTTTCCACCGTGACAATACTGTTGCTCGATACGCCATTCTTGGTCACTGAATGTGTTTCGGTAGACGTCGAAGTGGTGGTCGATGACCCTGTTTCATCCGTTGGTTCCTCGGTAACTTCTACCGTCTTTTTAGGTGGAACCGCTGATGTAGCTGCTGGTCCTGCGTTCGTGGTCGCTGGCGGATTCGCTGGCGCATCTGCCTTCTTCGCCTTGGCGATCGCTGCGTCAAGCTCCGCGTTCGGCGATCCAATGAACGCGATATTGCCATCCTTTCCAACCACGAAAGATGTTGGAATAGTGTTGCGCTTCGCGGCGGTCATCCAGGTCTTAGCCATGGTGCCGTCGCCGTCAAATGCAATCGCAAAGCCAATGGCGTCCCCTTTGGCTTTGACAAAGTCGTCCACGCGCTTGGTGCCGTCCGCTGCGTCTTTGCCCCGCTCAAATCCAGCGACACCGATGAATTGCACATCAGGATTTTGCTTCTGCAGTTCAGTGAGGTGGGGCATGCTGGCCACACATGGTCCACACCAAGTGGCCCAGAATTCGATCACGTGAACTTTGCCAAGCTCAAGCGTCTTCGACTCCGGACCGCGAATGAATGAATCAACGGTAAAGGCGGGCGCGGGACTGCCCGGCACAAGCACATCACCAATTGCGAAGAAGGCCACCGAGGAGACGAGGGTTGAAATGAGCATGAAATCAGCCTACTCCCTGCGCGCCGCGTCGACGAGGCGACGAATGACCCCAAGCCCCATGGTTATGTCGTCTGTTCGCTCTGGATGCCATTGCACGCCCATATAAAACGGCTTGGAGGGGTCGCGAATCGCCTCAATGACCCCGTCGTCAGAGACGCCAATCACTTCAAGGTGTGCGGCATTACCGAGCGCCTGATGGTGCGCACTGGCAACCAAGCCATCCCCAAGCGCACTGGTCACCATGTGCTGGAAATCGTTTCGATGCCGGTCGCTATTTGGCAATTGGTCGCCCAAGTGCTGAATCAGCTCGGCGCCATGATGAACGCCCATCAACTGCATGCCAAGACAAATGCCAAGTACCGGCATTTCGGGTGTTGCATCAAGTTGTGTAAGCAGGGCAAAGTCTGCGGCTTGCCGGGTGGCATCCATGACCTTTGCTTGGGGGTGAAGTGCAATGCCAAGCGGGCGGGTGTCGACATCATCTCCACCAATGATGATGACGCCGTCAACCGCGGAAATCAACTCGGCTCGTAGTTTGGCATCGGCCGGCAGAATGATCGGGAGCCCGCCAGCCGCTACGACGGCATCAATATAAGTAGCGCGCACTTGATGGCGCGCCCGGCCTTGCTCGTCACGGGCAATGTCTGCGGTAATGCCAATGCGTGGTCTTGTGGAATGTGCCATGTGTAAACGATATTGCATATACGACCAAAACCGGGCATCATTCACCGATGCGCCCAACTAATTCAGCCATCACGACCACCGTAGTGGCCGCCCTCTCTGCCTCCATCGCGCTTGCCGATGTATCCCTTCCAGCCGCTTTCACTGACCACATGGTCTTGCAGCGCGACCGGCGCACGCACGTCTTTGGCAGTGCGCAGCCTGGCGAGCAGATCACGGTGGAGTTGATTGATTCCAAGGGCGCGGTGCTACGTAGTGGCAAAGCAGTCGCTGGCCAGGGCGGGCGGTTTATTGTTGAATTGGCGCCGATGGCCGGCAGTGATGATCCGCTCACGCTTGATGTGAAGGGTGCCAACACCGTCAGTGTGAAGGATGTGGTGGTCGGTGATATCTGGGTAGCGGGTGGGCAAAGCAATATGGAGTGGACCCTGGGTGGCACCGGCGATCAAACCGCCGCTGGTGTTGCCATTGCCAACGAGCCATCTATTCGCTTCCTTCGAGCGCCACATGTCACAGCAAACCGCGCGGCTTTCACGGTGAATGCTGCATGGAGAACACTGACCCCCGCAAGTGCTCCAGACATGGGTGCTGTGGATTTCTGGTTTGCGCAACAATTGCGTAAAACCAACGGTGTGCCGATTGGAATCTTGGAAATCAACTGGGGTGGAACGCGCGCCGAGCCATGGACTGACCTAGCAACGCTTGGTGCTGACCCCTTGTACACCACTCGAGTCACTGAGTTGCGACGCTCCGTGGATACATGGAACTCGCTTTCCGCAGCCGACCGTGAAGCTGCCTACCAGGCTGAAAGAAAGCTCTTTCAAGAAGCTGGTACTGCGTGGTGGAGCGCGATCAACGCCACCGACCCCGGAGCAAAGGGGAAGTGGTACTCCAAGGACGCGCCTGAAGACGCGAGTGAGTGGAAACCTGTAACACTGCCGATGCGTTGGAATGCTGACCCGGCCCGCAAGAATGTTGATGGAATCGAGTGGTACCGCCGAACGATCGAAATTCCTGCGGAATGGGGTGGTAAAGAGTGTTTCATCGAACTTGGAGCCATTGATGATGCTGACGTTCTGTTTGTAAATGGAAAGCCAGTGGCTAACACCATCTCTGACATTGGAACTGCGCGTAAGTACCGCATCCCTGGAGTATTGATGACGGCGGGCCCGTGCACCATCGCTGTTGAACTCCTCGATATGCAGGGCGAGGGTGGCTTCACTGCCTCCCCAGAAGCCATGCGAATCACGTGCGCCGCCGCCAACAACGCTTCTATTCCACTATCAGGTGAGTGGTTGGCCCGTATGGGTCGATCGGCTTCTGGATTGCCTCAGCCACCAACACGCCCATCGCAAGAAAACGCTCCTGGTACCGGAAATGGCGACCCCGCATCAATGTTCAATGCCATGATTGCTCCGTTTTCCGGAGTCGAAATCAAGGGGGCCATTTGGTATCAGGGCGAGTCGAATGCTGGATCAGTCGCCGATGCC
The DNA here is from genome assembly GCA_943329105.2 of Chitinophaga pinensis. Taxonomy (GTDB): domain Bacteria; phylum Planctomycetota; class Phycisphaerae; order Phycisphaerales; family SM1A02; genus UBA966. The sequence goes on from CALQCP020000238.1 coordinate 3,587, forward strand.
GAGGCATACCGGTCCTTGTTGCCGCTCACTATTCGTAGCTGGCGCGCAGCGTTTCAACAGCCAGATATGCCGTTTGGAATTGTTAGTTTGGCAGCGCACCATGCCCACCAAGAGAACGAGCCGATTGCAGGCGTATGGCCGTTGCTACGCGATGCACAACTTGCCACCGAGCGTTCATCGCCCAACGCCGGCGTGATCACCACTATTGATGTTGGTGACGCTGACGACATACACCCACGAGACAAGCGCACAGTAGGTGAGCGACTTGCGCGATGGGCCATGGCGACCTCGTATGGCAAGCCTGATACTGCCTGGCGTGGACCGCGAACAAAGAGTGTTCGTCGTGACACCGATGGAATCATCATTGACTTTGATGTGGAACGTGGACGCCTGACAACGCGCGACGGTAAGGCGCCGGCGAGCTTTGCAATTGCTGGTGCCGACGGGAAATTTGTGAAGGCGGATGCTGAATTGCGACCACCGAACACCATCAAGATTCGGAGTTCGGATGTGCCGTTGCCGGTAGA
>CALQCP020000239.1 GCA_943329105.2 Chitinophaga pinensis
CGGGACCCTCGGACGCGGACGGCTGCGCTCCACAAGGTTCCGCTTAGCCTCGGGCGAAACTGTTCGTCCGGTTGGCACCCACGGGGCGTACGTCCAACTGCCGGACTTCTCAGTTTCACACGCCGCTTACCGAGGATCCCGTGCTCACTGCGGGGGCTCTCACACGGAAGGCACTTGGATGTCAGGGGCTGGAACCTGTGCCTGTGGTCGCAGGCGGCTAGGAAAGATTTTTCGTGCGCACCGCAGTTAGAACGGCGATTTTTCAATCACGATGAAAATCTGAAAAAATGCATGATGGCTGGGGGGGGAGATTGCGTTCTTGTTTATGGAGCGTGACATCAGCCGCAGGTGAAGCCTGCAAATGATCAACGCAATTCAAGAAGCGCTTGCTCCGGTGGGGCAAACGTGTGTTTACAACCGCGCCGACGGTTTCGGCGATCTCACGTCTACACGGGAGTGTGGGCACAACCGGGCGAGAGCCCAGCATGGAGTTTCAGATGCGAAACAAGACTTTCATTTCTTCGATGGTTGGTATTGCTGCGGCCGTGGCCGTGGCGGGTTCGGCGAATGCGGCGATCGTCACGACTGGCGTCATCAGCCAGGCGTCGCCGGGCGCTGGAAATATGGTCGGTGTCAACATCAATTCGAATGGCGCCTACAGCACGGGTGGGACGGCATTCACGATTGTCAGCTTTGATTGGAGCGACAGTGCAGTTAGTAGCTTCATCGGTGGTAGCTACGGTAGCAGTGCCGTCGGGGCGGGTGGTTATCTGTTAGAGATTGCCACAACACGTACCACTTACCGGGCTAACACCATGTACGCCGCGGGCGCAACGATCGACGGCAGCATCGGCACGCTCAGCGACGCTGCAGCGACTGGAAGCGGGTTCTACTACGGAGACAACGCATTCCTTCTGAAGGCGAACGGCACAAGCACTTCGACGCCCGGCCAGTTCAAGAACACTTCGGGCTACCTCGCCTTCCGTTTCAGCGGCAACACCACCGACGGCATTAACGGCAACTGGAACTACGGCTGGATTGCTTACACCGGCGCGGAATCGTCCGGCACCATAACGGGTTGGGGTTACAACACCGTCGCCGACCAGGCCATCATGGCCGGAGAGGTCCCCGCCCCCGGCGCCCTCGCGCTCCTCGGCGTTGCTGGTCTCGCCGGTGGCCGTCGCCGTCGCGCCTGACATCACTCTGCACTCCACGTTGGCCTCGGCCAGCGTCCACACTCCACGCCCCCTGGCGCTCACGCGTCCGGGGGCGTATGTGCGTTGGCGCGCTCCACCATCCGCAGTCTGTTGATCTCCATCAACCCGATCCCTGGCCGCAGGCGCCGGAGAGGACAGGGCCGCGCTCAGCGGCCGTCCTCGTAAGGCGAATGCGAGCCAGTACAAACGCGTGATGCCTCAACGCCGACCAGTACGCAACCGTGATGCCTCAACGCAACCCAGCACCAGACCGTTCCCCCGCATCCCCGATGCAAATTCCCGCCGCGGTAGTCTTCGCGAATGACCGCCGCGCCCGCATCAACTGCCGTTCCTGCCATCGATCCAATCGCCGGTACCCCCGCTGACGTGCCGCTCATCGATCGATTGGCGATCACCACCATTCGCACGCTGTCCATGGATGCCGTCCAAGCCGCCAATAGCGGGCATCCCGGCGCGCCGATGGGTCTTGCGCCGGTGGGTTATGCGCTGTGGAAGGACTCGCTCAACTATGACCCCGCCGCGCCGCACTGGCCCAATCGTGATCGATTCGTCCTCTCGAACGGCCACGCATGCATGTTGCTCTATTCGCTCCTACACCTCGCCGGTGTGATCGACACAGATGCTGCCGGCGCCCCGACCGGTCGCCTCGCAGTGACGCTGGATGACATTCAAAAGTTCCGCCAAGTTGGTTCGCGCTGCCCCGGACATCCAGAGTTTGGCGTGACGACCGGTATCGAAACCACCACCGGCCCGCTCGGTCAGGGTCTCGGTAATTCGGTTGGCATGGCCATCGCCGGTAAGTTCCTTGCCGCGCGTTACAACACGCCAGCGCAAGAGCTCTTTGATTACCACGTCTTTGCCATCTGCGGTGACGGCTGCCTGATGGAAGGTATTTCGCATGAAGCAGCAAGTGCCGCGGGCCACATGCGCTTGGGGAATCTGTGCTGGATTTTTGACAATAATGGCATCACCATTGACGGCAGCACGAAGCTCTCCTGCTCTGACTACGTCACGGCGCGTTTCCATGGCTATGGCTGGAACGTGCAACATGTCAAGGATGCCAACGATGTTGATGCGCTGGCTCAGGCGTTCGCTTCTGCGCGTGCCACCACCGATCGCCCAACGATGATCATTGTCGATAGCCACATTGGCTGGGGTTCATCGGAGGTGCAGGACAAGTCGAAGGCCCACGGCGAGCCATTGGGCGAGGCGGAGATTGCCAAGACCAAGTCGTTCTATCGTTGGCCGTTGGAGCCGAAATTCTTGGTGCCCTCCGGCGTGCGCGAGCGCTTTGCCGAAACAATGGGTGCTCGCGGCGCTGCCAAGTGCGCGGCGTGGAATTCCACCTGGACCGCGTATCAGGCCGCGCATCCGGAGCGCGCCCAGGAATTGCAGACCATGTGGCGCGGCGATTTGCCCGCGGGCTGGGACGCTGGTATTGCACCGTTCCCCGCTGATCCCAAGGGCGATGCAACGCGCTCAACGGGTGGCAAGGTGATCAACTCCATCATGGAACGTATCCCGTGGATGATTGGCGGTAGCGCCGATCTCACCCCGAGTAACAAGACGTTCCTGAAGGGCGCGGGCACGTTCAACCCGCCGGAGTTTGGCGGGACGTATGACGGCCGCAACATGCACTTTGGAATTCGTGAGCATGCCATGGGCGCCATGGTCAATGGCATGACTCTCAGCGGTCTGCGCGCCTTCGGCTCGGGCTTCTTGGTGTTCACCGATTACATGCGCACGGCGATCCGCCTCAGTGCGTTCATGAAAATTCCGTGTCTGTGGGTATTCACGCATGATTCGATCGGCGTCGGCGAGGACGGTCCCACGCATCAGCCGGTGGAACAATTGGCGAGCCTGCGCGCCATGCCGAATTTGGCGGTGTGGCGGCCGTGCGATGGCAACGAGGCTGCCGAGGCGTTCCGTTGGGCGATGGAGTCTCGCAGTACGCCAACCATGATGACGCTGACCCGCCAGAATGTGCCAACGCTGGACCGCACTCGTTGCGCCCCCGCGTCCGGTGCACAGCAGGGTGGTTACGTTCTGCTTGACCCAATTGGTGGTGGGGTGCCAGAAGTGATTCTCATCTCCACCGGCAGCGAAATTGGTCTGTGTGTTGACGCGCACGCAAAGCTTGCTGAACAAGGCGTGCGCGCCCGTGTGGTCAGCATGCCGTGCACACTGGTCTTTGATCGGCAGACGCAGGCATATCGCGACTCCGTGCTTCTGCCGGCCGTGCGTGCCCGCGTTGCGGTGGAGATGGGTAGCGCCAGCGGTTGGGGTGACTACGTCGGGCTTGATGGGCAAATCATCGCCATGCGATCCTTTGGTGAGAGCGGCCCCGCGCCGCAGGTGATCAAGCACTTCGGTTTCACGGTCGATGCGGTGGTGACGGCTGCGCTCGCGGTGCGAAAGTAAAGCGTGCAATTCAGCAACGCGGATAGATAATCCGCGCACAAGTAAACAACACGCCGCGCGGCAGTTAGCCGCGCGGCGCGTTTATTTGAGGCTCAGTATGACGCGATCAGTTACGCGCGTTCCTTGTAAGCGCCGTCTTCGGTGCCCACAATGATCTTCTCGCCAGTGACGATGAACGGGGGAACGCGGGTCTTGAGCCCGGTCTCGCACGTTGCTTCCTTGAGTTGGTTGGTGGCCGTTGCGCCCTTGATGCCGGGAGCGGTGTCGGTCACTACCAAGGTGACAGACATGGGCATTTCAATGGAGATTGGCCGACCATCGCACCACAACACAACCACTTGGCTGTTCGGCAGAACGTACAGCGGCATGTCGCCGATGATTTCCTTTGGAAGCTCCACCTGATCAAACGACTCCAGGTCCATGAAGACGAACTTGCCGTTTTGCTCGTACAGGTATTCCATCTGGCGGC
>CALQCP020000240.1 GCA_943329105.2 Chitinophaga pinensis
CTTCCGGCAGGTCGGTCAGTTCCGAGCAGTCAACAATCGCCCGTTGGCCGCGCCGAAGCTGGGTCAGCGGGACGCGAATGGGCTGGGATGGGTCGGTGCGTCCAGGCATGGATTCTCTGCCGGAATGATATTGCGACTCAGTCTCAACTGCAACGTCAACTGGGGCAGAAGCGTCAATTTCGCCCGTAGCAGGCTCCGATCGAATGCCGGAGCTTCGGTACTGGGATCGTCGCGCGGCGTACTCAGCAGGTGCCACGGTGAGTTGGGGTACCTCACCGCGCTCCCATTGGGCATGCAGCTTTCGGAGAAACGGAACGCACCACTGACATCCAGTACCTGCTCCGAGGCAATCGGACAGTTGGCTCGCTACCCGCGGGCGTTCCCGCTCCATGAAGTTCACCAGTTTGCGCTGGCTAACTCGAAAGCAGAGGCACACATGGTCATCGGGATTCATGAATCAGCGCGCCGTGGCGGCGCATGCCATCAGCGAGCCGAACCAGCAGCAGGCACGATGCTCTTCACATTGAATGAGAAGAGGAATTCAAGATACGGCGCAAGCATGTAAGGACTTTCGAACGCACTCGGCGCGGGCCGATTGCTGTTGACTCGCACACGCGGTGTCACAATACCGCTGAAGGCCAGATCGCCAGGATCAATGCCATTACGGTTTCTGACGGGTGCAAGCAGGCTCTGATCAACGGTGATCGGCACCGTGAAGTATCGATTGCTATTCACGAACGTGGCCATGAACGAAACGTTCTTGCCGTTGGTTTGAATAGTTGCTTGATCGACGCGGCCAATCCAAATGTGTTGTTTGGTGCCTGCGCGATTGGCTTTCGTGCACCAATTCGTCAGATCACGCAGATGAATGTTGAGTCGCTTCGTGTCGCTCGCATCGGGAACGGTGGGGTAGGCCGCCAAGTAATCCGCTTGCATCGAAGCCATCAAGCCGCCTGGTCCAATGGTGGGGTCTGCAGGAATCGGCTGCGGCATCGGAGCCGGCGGCATGAGATTGACCAGCGGTTTCGATGGAGTCGTCGGGGCCGTTGACTTCGCAGGCGAAGTGGCTGTTGCGGGTGCCGGGGCTGGCGCAGGCGTCGGCCCGGGTGCTGGTTCAGTTGCCGGAGCGGGATCAGCGGCGGTGCCCGTCTCAAGCGCTTTGATCCGTTTCAGGGCCGCGTCAAGGTCAGCTTGTTTCTTCGCCAACTCCAAGCGCAGTCGATCAATCTCCTGACGGAGATCACTGATGGACTCAGGGGTTGGGTCCTGTGTCACTGCACTGGTGAGCCGTGCTCCCGCTGGTTCCGGAGCGGCATTCGCGCCGGTCGCCATGGTCAGGGTTGCAAGGGCAAGGGTCGAGACGATGAGGGCGGACCGCGTCAGGCGCATAGAAGAAGGATTATAACGGGTACGTCACGAGCGCCTGCATGGGCAATTGCCGAACAATCTGCAGCATTGTGGCGGGTGACGCGAATACACTTTCCACAGAGGAGCTCTTCATGGACCGAATTCGATCACTCGTGGCGCTCGCCCGCCTTCGGCTGCTACTTCAGGAGTGGATGCTTGCCTCCTGGTTTGTGCTGTCCATCGTGGTTGGGGTGGTGCTACTGATCATCATTGAGCGCCGGGTGATTGGCGCGACCGCAGCGCTTGGTGTTCCAAGTCGCAGCGCGATGTGGTTGGTCGGATCGATCGCCTTCGCGTGCGGATTGGCCGCGCTCATCGGTTGGCTCCAGGTGCGTGCGCGTCAGCAAACCATGGAACAGGTGGCCTTGGAACTGGATGCGCGTATCGGCTCAGGTGAGCGACTGTCCACGGCACTAGCACTCTCGGCGGATGAAACTATTTCCAGCGACGCGTTCGCGCGTGCAGCGATTACTGATGCCGTGGCGTATGCAGGTGATCCGGATTTACTTGGGCGGACGCGCGAGGCATTCCCGGTGCGGCTTGGTGATCGTTGGTGGGTGGCTCCAACATTGCTGGTTGCAGCGGTGGCAGCGTGGTGGTTCATTCCACAGCGCATCACGGAAACCGCGGTGCCCAAGGATGCAGATACGGCGCTAGCAACAGAGCGCCCCAAGAGCCCAGAAGAGAAGCGCCTGGAGGAGTTACTGAAGACCGTTGAACAATCGCCCGAACTTGCTGCCAAGCTTGACGCGGAATTGGAGACCGCGCGTCGCACGCTTGATGAAGCAGCCAATGGTCCGATTCGTAGCCCGGATGACGCGGCGCGCGAGAGTTTGAAGCGCATGGCGGAATTGCAACAACGCTTGGCGGAAGTGGCTGATAGTAAGGAATCGAAGGCGTCGCGCGAATTGCGTGACTCGCTTGCAAAGCTGGATTTGCCCAAGGATCAGAACGCTGCGCGTGATCTTGCCGAAGCGCTCAAACAGGGTGACTTTGAAGCGGCCAAGAAGGCGGTCGAAGAATTGAAGAAGGCGGCTGCCGGCAGCGAACTCTCCAAGGAAGATCGCGAGAAGTTGGCCAAGGCCTTGGAGAACACCGCCAAGCAATTGGAAACGCTTTCCAAGGATCCCGCCAAGATGGCGGAGGCGCTGCGCAGTGCAGGCATGGACCCGGCGCTTGCCAACAACGCACAGGCGCTGCAACAGGCGATCGCGCAGTCAAAGGACTTGAACGATTCGCAGAAGGAAGCGCTGCAGAAGATGGCGCAGTCCGTCAAAGATGCGCAGTCGCAACTTGGGCAGATGAGTCAGCAGATGGATCAGATGGCATCGCAGTGCAAGAATCCGGGGCAGCAAGGGCAGAAGGGCGACAAGGGTCAACAGGGGCAGAAGGGTCAGAGCGGCGAGAAGGGTGAGAAGGGCGAGCAGGGAAGTGAATCGCAAGGGCAAAGCGGCCAAGGTGAGAAGTCTGGCAAGGATGGCGGCGACATGAACCAGATGCTTGACCAAGCAGAGTCCGATCGCCAAATGGCGATGGCTGCCGATAGTTGCAACAGTCAAAGTCAGGGTGGACAACCATCAGGCGGCATGAGTGAAGCGGAGGCGGACAGCGCGCTGAGTGCCAGTGCTGAGAGTGCCAAGAGTGGCAACGGTAATGGTGGCAAGAAACAGGGGTCATCTGGAAATCGCGCGGAGGCGGGTGGTGGAGACCGCGCGTTCCGTGAAACTGGATTTGGCACCAAACTCCAGAAGGAGAAGGGCCAGAAGCAGGATGGCGATGTGATCGCGCGGCAACTGGTCGCGGGTCAGTCACCGGTAGGTGAGAGCCGCGTTGGATTGCAGGAAGTGGCTGGCACCATCGCCACTGGTTACGAGCGTGGTTCTGACGAGGACCCAGTGCCCGCGCACTTGCGCGATGTGCATAAGCGGTACTTCGGCGACCTGCGCAAGAAATTTGAAGAACGCGGCGTAGAGGCGAAGAAGCCCGCTGGAGATGCTGGTGGGAAGTAGCCGAACGGCGCTGATCGCTGCGTGCATGAGTGCGGCGTCATGTGTCTTGGCATTCGTTGCCGGTGGATGTGATCGGACGCAAACGGTCACGGTCTACGCCAGCGCCGATGAATCCGTGGCACAGCCAGTGTTCGATCGCTTTGAGAAAGAGACTGGCATTCATGTCAACGCCAAGTTTGATACGGAGGCCACCAAGACCACCGGGCTTGCCAACACGCTTCGCGCTGAGCGGGAGCGGCCACGCGCGGATGTCTTCTGGTCGAACGAACAAGCGGCGCACGTGGCGCTTGCTGCGGAGCGCATCACTGCGCCGTTGCAAGCGAGCGGGATGGCAGCAACGCCGGCGCGTGACGGCGCTGCTGTTTCACGCGCCGCGCAATGGCCTGCAGCGTGGCGCGACGCGGATGGTCGGTGGTTCGCACTTGCTGGTCGTGCGCGGGTCATCGTGTACGCGCCGGACCGCGTTCCTATGCCGCCCACCGAATGGACTGGTCTGATTGCCCCGCGATGGAATGGCAAGATTGCCATGGCTGATCCGCGCTTTGGCACCACTCGCAGTCATTTGGGCGCGATGAAGACGTACTGGGATACGTTTGCAATGCCTGGCTATTTCGAAGCGTTCATTGAGGGCCTTGCGGAAAATCATCCAAAGATCTTGACATCGGGAAACGCTGGCGTGGTTGATGC
>CALQCP020000241.1 GCA_943329105.2 Chitinophaga pinensis
ATACACGGCAACCGCGCCAAGTCTGCCGCGCTCATCGGAGCCATGCTTCTCGCCCCCGCATCGCCGATCGTGTGCGGTGCGGTGAATACCCACACATCATTGATCAGTCCTTCCGCCTGCAATGATCGAACGAGTCCCGCACCCGCTTCCACCAATACGGTGGATGCACCGGTGCGGTCGCCAGCTGGAAGCGTTGCGCACTGCGTTCGGAGTGAAGCAAGCAGCGCGCGTAGTCCGTCAGCCGCGCGCACTTCAACGCCGCACTCGCGCAGCGCGTTGGCGTGCGCACTGCGTGCGGCAAGCGTCTCCGGCGTGCAAGCCACCACCGTCGGTGTTTCGCGCGCGGTGCGGATCAACGCGCGATCAAGGCCAATAGTGAGGCGCGGATCCCACACCACCCGTACCGGTGTGCGCGCCGCGCGCACCTCGCGCACGGTGAGCAGGGGATCATCAGCGAGCACCGTGCCCATACCAGTGAGAATCGCATCCACGCGACCGCGTTCGCGATGCACCATCGCGCGGCTTTCCAAACCACTGATCCAGCGCGGCTCGCCCGCTCGCGTCGCAATACGACCATCCGCCGACTGCGCCCATTTAGCAATCACCCACGGAAGGCCAGTGCGAACGCGATAGAGAAACGGCGCGGTCACCCGCTCCGCCGCTGCGCACGGCAGGTTAAATGCATCAACACCGGCGGCGCGCAACATGTCGCCGCCACCAGCAGCCTTCGGGTTGGGGTCGCAACATCCATACGCCACCCGCGTCACACCCGCGTTCAGCAGCGCCTGACTACACGGCCCAGTCCTTCCATGGTGGTTGCATGGCTCCAGAGTCACAATGGCTGTTCCGTTGCGCGCGCGTGCACCCGCGTGGCGCAATGCATCCACTTCCGCGTGTGCTCCGCCGCAACGATGGTGATAGCCCTCGGCAACAAAGTTTCCGTTGCTATCCAGGATGACGCATCCGACCATCGGGTTTGGTTCTGCTTGCCCATGGCCGCGGAGTGCCATGCGGGCTGCGCGTTCCATCCACGGAATCAACGCATTCACGGAGTGGCCTCAACGCCCTCCGGCACGGTGGCAGTGACGCCCTCAGTGGCAACAACACCATGCGTAGCCGAAGCAACACTCTGCGCAGCCCCCATCGTGGGCACGCGGCTCATGCCAAGTGTTGTCTCCATCTCAATATCTTCAGCAAATGAACGGGTTTTCGGCAATCGCGGGGCTGCCAAGGGTGTGCGCACGGTGGCAACCAGCACGTCGTCATCGCCAATGCGGCCGGACCACTGCTCGACTGCCTGCGTGAGATGCACTGACCAACGCTCCGGCGCCGGCGTTCGTCCCAGCGCATCCTGCAGGCGCTGCAAGCCAAACTGTCTGCCAGCGCGATCGATCGATTCATGTACTCCGTCGGTGACCAAGACCAATACGTCGGCTGCGGACAGAACAATCTCCATCTCGTCATCTTCAAAGTCGGCATCAGAAACTGCGCCTAATAGAAACGTAGTGGAATCAAATCGCTCCACCTTGCCATCACCGCGCCGCACCCACGCCGGCGGATGGCCAGCGTTGGCGTAACGAATCACGCCGGTGGCAGGATCCACCTGAATTGCAAGCGCGGTGAGGTACACGCCGTGTTTGGCAAGCGTCAGTGTGGCGTATCGATTCAATGCACGCAACACTGTTCCGGGCGCAATGTCCGGATCTTCGGCAATCAATCGCTCCAGTTCACCCGAGAGCCGCGCAACGGTCAGTGCGCTGGCCATTCCGTGGCCAGTCACATCCATCATCACAATGTCAATGCGACCGCTCTCGGTAACACTGGCGTGGATGAAGTCACCACCGACTTCGTTGGCAGGCATGTATGTGAAATCAAACTCCAAATGTGGGGCGCGAACGGGCTTCGGAAACAGCGCCATTTGCAGCGCGCGCGCCTGTGCCAGTTCGCGGCGCATGGAGAAGTACCCCTTGGTCACCATGCGCCGATCGAAGCGGCGGCGATGCGTGCGCAGTCGCCACCAGTTGATGATCAGCCCCGGCACCAGCATGAATGGCACGCCCACCAGCATCAGGACCACTTGCTCCATGCCAATCCGTCCGGCAACTTTCAATAACACCAGTTCCAGGATGAACATGGAGACCAACGGATAGATGGGTCGCAGACTTTCGCGCGGGCTCCATGGCAAGAAGATGCTCGGCAGTACGTGCAGGAAGAAGATGTAGGAAAGCCCAGGCGCGCCGGGCTGCCCAGTATCAGCGGTGAAGAGCAATTGGGTTGCCAAATCCGCGCCGTAGGAGATGACGCCAATCTGCAAGATGAACCAGTTGGCAGCGCGCAGCGTTTGCTCGCGCGTCTCCAGTTTGGGGCGCACCGCAGTGAAGGCGCGAGCAGCCACGGCCAGCATCAAGATCGTGCCCAAGATGGTGAGCGTCAAAAACTCCGGTGCGTTTTCGCGCAGCGATTCAAGTTGCTCGCGGCTGGCATCGCTCTTCGCGACAGTGCCAAGATCCGTGTTCTTGGTGAGTCGATAGATGAGCAGGCCGCCCATCGCCAACAGCAATGACAGCAATTCGTAGGCGATGGTTGAGCCAAGCAGCCACCCGAAGCGGCGACGGAGCCACGACTCCATTTCCCGTTCGTATTCCGCTTTGAAAAGCGTATTCGCCGCTGCTTCAGCCATGGGGAATAGGGTAGTCCACAATTGTCACGACCACGAACCGATGGTGCGGATTTGGCGCGAGCGTTGGCACTCAATCGCGGCGCGGGCATTGACAGAGGCACCTGGCAATGACAGAGACCGCTAGGAAATGAAAGCGGTCCCCGAGAATTGAAAGCAGTCCCCCGGCAAATGAAAGAGGCCCGTCACATGGACGGGCCCCTTGGGGTTCAATCAGGCATTCACCAACACGCGGTCAAACAGGGCAGTCTCCCTATTTCATGCTTACTGGTTGGCCAACACCTCAAGCTTGAGACGCTCCGGCATCTGCCGGTACGTGAGCGGCTCCATGCTTGCTGCGGCGCGACCCTGGGTCATCGAACGCAGCGCGGTGGTGTAACCGAACAGCTCGCTGAGCGGCACTTCGGCAGTGATCTGCCGTGATGCGCCGCGCATTTCGCTGTCGATGATCTGACCACGACGGCTCGCCACATCGCCCGAGACGTTTCCGAAGAATTCGTCAGGGGTGGTGATGACCACCTTCATGATCGGCTCAAGGAGCGCTGGACCCGCGCGCGTGAACGCCTCGCGGAATGCCATTGCACCAGCTTGTTCGAACGCGATCTGGTTGGAGTCAACATCATGGGACGAACCGAACACCAGGTCAACGCGAACGTTGATGACTGGGTAGCCACCGATGACGCCGCTTGCGGCAGCCTGGCGGATTCCGTACTCAACACTCGGAATGAACTCGCGCGGGATGGCGCCACCTGGCACTGCATCCACGAACACCACGCCGTTCTCCATCTCCAGTTCCTCGGCCTCCGCCTCTTCGGCGGTGATCGGACGGATGGTCACCACGGCATCGCCGTACTGACCACGACCACCGGTCTGCTTCTTGAACAGACCGCGGACATCCTTGGCCATACCAGTGATGGTTTCGCGGTAACTGACGCGGGGCTTGCCCACATTCACGCCGATCTTCATGTCGCGGACCAGCTTGTTCTTGATGATTTCCAAGTGCAATTCACCCATGCCGCTGATGATCGTCTCGCCGGTCTCCTCGTTGTAGTTGGAGCGGAACGACGGATCTTCGCGACGAATGGTGGTGAGTGCTTCACCAAGCTTCTTCTTGTCATCGGCCGTCTGCGGCTCGATCGACATACTGATCACCGGCTCTGGGAACGTCATGCGCTCCAAGATGATCGGCTTGTCTTGGTCGCACAGGGTGTCTCCCGTGAAGGAGTCCTTGAGACCAACCACTGCGACGATCTGGCCGGGGCCAGTGGCATCAAGAGCGGTGCGGTTCTGTGCGTGCATCTCATAGAGACGACTGACGTTCTCCTTACGGCCGTTGACCGGATTGAGAACGCGCATGCCCTTCTCC
>CALQCP020000242.1 GCA_943329105.2 Chitinophaga pinensis
ATTGTGTGCCCAACCAATCGCCGTCCGTTCGGTTTCGATTGGGAAGACTGGGGACGCATTGATTTCACGGAAGCAGTGGCGCACGCACGCGCGACGCTCGTGAATGATCCGCGTCGCAGTTGGCTCACTGGTCATTCCATGGGCGGCCATGGAACATGGCAATTGGGTGCGCATTTCCCGGGTGAATTCGCCGCCATCGCACCGAGTGCAGGATGGGTCAGCTTTGGAAGTTACGTAGGAGCCACGGCCGCGGGCAGCGCGCCGACGAACGCAAGCGGTGGCGCAGAAGATCCGGCCGCGCAAATGCTGCTCCGCGCCGGGCGCGCAAGCGACACGCTGAGCATCAAGGAGAACTACCTGCAGCAAGGTGTCTACGTGTTGCACGGCGACGCCGATGACAACGTACCGGTGAGTGAAGCGCGCGAGATGTTCAAGCAACTCGCCGCCATCAGTCACCCAGACTTTGAATACTACGAACGCCCTGGTGCCGGCCACTGGTGGGGGAACGAGTGCGTCGACTGGGCGCCGCTCATGCAATTCCTGTTCCGACACACGCTGCCAGAGATGAAGGACATGACCCGCGTGCGGTTCCAAACGGTCTCGCCGCAAGTGAGCCAGCGCGACGGCTGGGTGCGCGTCTTGCAGCAAAAGAAGCCGTTCGAGGTTTCCAGTGTTGACATGGTGCTTGATGTAGCGAAGCAAACCGTGGCTGGAACCACTGTGAATGTCAAGACACTTGATCTGGTGGTGCCGATCACCATGCCGGTGAGCGGAGCAGCGGCGACGGCGGCGAGTGCTGGCAATTCAAGCGCCAGCGCTTCGACGGTAAGCACCCCGGCACAAATCACCGTCACGCTCGACAATCAAGCGATCGTCATTCCGCTGACGACTGACAATCCGCACCTGCGTTTCCACCGTGAGCAAGGCTCCGCAGACAACATCGTGTGGAGTCTCGATCCAGGATGTCGCGACGGTTCCAAGCCCGCCCCGCTACCAGCGCATGACAAGAAGCCCGCGCGCGGTGGACCATTCAAGAACGCCTACGCGCACGGCTTCGTTGCGGTGGTTGGAACGAACGGCGACGACGCAGCGGACGCACTGATCATGGCCAAGGCCCGCTATGACGCTGATCAGTGGTGGGTGCGGGGTAACGGTCGCTTTGAGATTCTCACGGACACTGCGTTCGATCCCAAGCAATACCTCGGTCGCAATGTGGTGCTGTACGGCAACCATGACCAGAACGCGGCGTGGAGCGCGCTCATCGGCAACAGCACATCGATTGATGTTCGCAATGGATCATTCGCTGGACCAACCTCGCGCCACACGGGCGACGACATCGCCACGATGTTCGTGCTGCCCCGCATCGACTGCGACCAGGGTCAAGTGGGCGTCGTTGCCGCCACCGGCGCCACCGGCATGCGCGCCGCCATGCGCACCCCCATCTTCAGTGCCGGCGTGGGCGTTCCCGACCTGATTGCATTCCGGTCAGCCATGCTCACCGATGGCGCCACTGGCATTATTGAAGCTGGATTCTTCGGCAATGACTGGGGCGTCGATACCGGCACTTGGATGCGGCGCTGACTGCGCGATGACTCCGCGACTACTCCGCGAACATCTCACTCAACATCAGTAGCGACGCGCGCACTGATTCTGCTGCCATCGTTCCCGCAATGCGATCAATGCGGGATCGATCAATCGCGCGCACCTGCTCGATCACCATGTGACCCTTGCGACCCTTCCATGAGCACGGCACGCGGAACGCGTAGGGATGCGCGCCAGAAGTCAGTGGAACCACGATCAGCGTCGGCGCATGGCGATTCAATTCGTCCGGGGAAACCACCACGCACGGCCGCGGCTTTCGGATTTCAGAACCGCGCGCGTTACCTTCGTTGATGTAGATGATGTCACCACGAAGCGGAAGACGCTTCATTCCCAACTCCACTCGTCACGATCGAATGCATTCGTCGGTGGATTGATGGTGATGGGTAACGGCGTCTCGCCGCGCGAAGCCATCAGCTTGGCAGCCTCAGCCCAGCCCGCGCGCACGGGGCGATGGCTGCGGATGACGATGGCGCCATCAATGACTTCGAGTTCGATGTCCGCGCCAAGGCCGGCCTGTTCGATCATGGCCTTCGGCAAGCGGACGCCACGCGAGTTTCCGATGGCTACAAGCTTTGCTGGGACAGATGCCATATATGTAATCATATTGTAATTACTCCAAATTGCAAGCAATTTCTGACCGTTTCCGCACAAGGCGAGGTAACGCCCGCCGGGCAGGCATGATCTGACTCGCCCTGCCACGCCGTGCGCATCATCCCGCACCTGCGGAACCGTCACCCCAGTGACAGCCTTTATTCAATTCACTTTGTCACCAGCGTCGGGTAATCGTTGTACCCCTTACCACCCACGCCATAGAACTGCGAAGCATCCCACTCGGCAAGCGGTGCGCCATCACGAATGCGCTCCGGCAGATCCGGGTTGGAGATCGCAAGCTTGCCGAATGCCACTGCGTCGCCAAGGCCTTCGCGCACGTCACGCTCGGCGCTTGCAACATCGCGCGAGTAGCCGTTCAACACCACTGGTCCATTGAAGTTCTTCTTCATTCCTTCAGCCAGCGCGCGGTCAAACGGACCGTTCCATCCGTGTGCCCCGAAGTAATGATTAAAGAGATGCAAGTACGCACACTTGCGATCGCCAAGTTCGCGCGCGGCGCGCAACATCAATTCACGGTCATCGGGCGCAGCCGGTAGTTCCGCGGCATTCCCCATTGGCGAAAGACGAACGCCAACCTTGGCGTATCCAAATGCTGCACCCGCGGCATCCACGGCGCTCATCAGAAGCCGCAGGCGATTCTCAACGCTTCCGCCCCACGCGTCGGTGCGTGTATTCAGCGAACCAGACAGGAATTGATTAATCAGGTACCCGTTGGCTCCATGCACCTCAACGCCGTCGAAGCCGGCGACCTTGGCGTTCGTGGCTGCAAGTTCATAGTCCCGCACAACACGCGGCATTTCATTGGTTTCCAGCGCGCGCGGCATACTGGCAGGCACCTCCTCAAGGGTGCCGTCAGCACGGACAATCACCATCTTTGCCGGCGACGCCGCGGCAACGCAGGACACCGGCGACTGCCCGTTCGGCTGATGGGCCGTGTGACTGATGCGCCCAACATGCCAGAGCTGCAAGAAAATTCGCCCGCCCGCGGCATGAACGCGATCTGTCACGATCTTCCACCCCGCCACCTGCGCGGCACTGTAAATCCCGGGAGTGTTCGGATAGCCCTTGCCCTCCGGCGAGATCTGCGTGGCTTCAGCAATCAATAGGCCATACGCAGCACGCTGCGAGTAATGCACCGCTTGCAGCTCGCCAGGAATGCAATCCGGATCCTTGGCGCGCTGACGAGTGAGCGGAGCCATGAACACGCGGTTGGGGCAAAGCAGTCCGCGCAGATCAATCGGTTGAATCAGTGGGTTCATGGGCTGGCTCATGTGGGGGTTCGGAATTCATCGACCATGGTGCATGGTGCATGCTTCATGGCGGGCTGAAAGCCTATGGCGAAATGCGCGAGTCGGCAAAGGCCGCATCGCGCATTTCGTCATACTTTGGAAATTTCTAACAACCTACTCAGGTCAGGCGCACGCTTACCACTTCAGGTTCATTGCGCCCTGGTACTCAGCCAGCGGACGAATGATGCGGTTGCTCTGGTGCTGTTCCATGATGTGCGCGCACCAACCGGTGATGCGAGCCGCAACAAAGATCGGTGTGTACTGCGGCACCGGAATGCCCATGATGAAGTAGGTCATTCCGCATGGGAAGTCCACGTTCGGATGAATGTTCTTGTCGCGCAACATGATCGCCTGCACTTCATCGCCCATGTCGAACCACTTCTTGCCGCTTGGCCCCATCTGCTCCGCAAGCTTGAGACCCCAGCGGCGCAAGATGCCCGCGCGGTGATCGCCATTCTTGTAGACGCGATGGCCAAAGCCCATCAATTTGCGCTTCTC
>CALQCP020000243.1 GCA_943329105.2 Chitinophaga pinensis
CCGCTGAAGGGCGCCGCGTCTTGAACGCATGGTGCGAAACATGGCGAAGTACCAACAAATGGGTCAATCGCGTTCTGGGAGGCATTGATGGAACACGCTGAATCCGCCAACACACACAAGGTTGTGCGCTTGTACATCGCACAGCTGGCACTCGAACTTGAGGGCGCCGACGCCGCACTGCGCCATGACGCCATCATTGATGCAGAGCAGCACCTGAACGCAGCCATACTTGCAGGCGCCAGCGCCGATGTAGCAATTGTCGAGTACGGCACGCCAGTAGAAATTGCGCGTGCCTACCTCGACGCGGATTCCACACACCGCTCTTGGCGCGCCGCGCCCTCGACCGCGGAACATCGCACTCTTGTTACTCCAACACGTCGCCACCTGCATGAAATCCCTGTCATTGGTGCATGGTTCGATCGCCGCGCATGGGGGGCCGTCGCCTACTTCGGCACCGTTGGATTCATTCTCTCCATTGGGTATTTCATCTGGTCGGTGGCCATTGGTTCGCTGGTCATTGGGCTTGCGCCGATCTTGATTGGAATTCCACTGCTCGTCTTGCTACTTGGCTCAGCACGCGCGCTCTGCCTGTTTGAAGGCAAAGTGGTGCAGTTCTTTCTTGGAGTGCGCATGCCACAGCGGACGCAGCCCATCCAGGGTGCCGATCATGTTGGATTCTGGCAGCGCATCTGGTGCTGGCTACGCGATGTCCGAAGCTGGCTATCACTTGGCTACTTGCTGGGAAATTTCCCAGTGAGCCTGGTGTTGTTTGTCATCATCGCCGTGCTCACTGCAAGCAGTGTCATACTGATGAGTTTGCCGTTCATGCATTTCGCTGATGCGCCCATCGCACACGTCGACCTTGATAGTGGTGTCAATATTCAAGCATTCGGCGAAGCAATGCCTGATGAAATAGGCGACGTGCGCCTGCCGCTTATTGTCAGCATCGGGCTCGGCGTCATTGGATTCTTGATGTTCACCGGAACGCTGTGGATCGCCCGCGGCTTTGGTTGGATATATGGGCACGTTGTTCAGGCCATTCAGGTGGCACGGCCACAGGCAGTCAATCCCCCACGGATTCAATGAAATCAACCGTGGAAGCACAGGAGATATCTCAATGAAACTCACAATCGCTTTGCGCGGAACAACCCTGTTTCTGTCAATCGCAGCGCTGACGGCCGTGGCCGGATGCATCACCGTCGCAAACAGCATCGTTGCTGACCCCGATCATCGCAGCATTCCTGTCATCACCAATACATCAGTAGCCGATGGTGGAAAGTTGCTCGTTGATGGCATCAACGGCCGCGTGACGGTTTCGCGCGATCCAACACTTTCCAAGCTTGAAGTCTCCGCTGAATTCCACTGCGGTGGTGCAACGCAAGCCGAGTCGAATGATCGTGTGAAGCACACGCGGCTGATCGCCGAGCGCACCGCCGACGGCGGAATTCGTGTTCACGCCCAATTCCCAGCACTTCAGTCCGGCGCAGCACACTCCCCTTCCGACTCTGCCAATCTTGACATCCGCGCTGCGCGACTCGACGGTATCGAAATCACTACCAACAACGGTCGCATCAAGGTGGAAGGATTCGCCGGTCAGTTGAAAGCGCGAACCTCTAATGGCGTGATTCGGATCAATGGTCACAGTGGTCCGGTTCTGTTGCAAACATCAAACGGCGCGATCGATGCCCGCAACATCGGTACGCCGGCCGAGTTGGAGACTTCAAACGGCACCGTTGAAGCATCGCTAGCGTCCGGTCAGGATGGACCAGTGAGTGTTCGCACCTCAAACGGTGGCGTGCGTTTGGAATTGCCAGTTTCTTGGAGCGGGCATGTTGAAGCAGAGACCTCGAACGGCCGCGTCAATCTCGAAGGCGGCGGTCGCTCCAAGAACATTGCCATTGACAAGGCGCACGGAACCATGGATATCGATGGCGCAGGCAAGTCCAAGGCCAGCATTCTCAGTTCGAACGGCAACGTTCGCGTGACGGCGCCCGCGACGAAGTAACTCACACTCCACCGCCAACAATCGCACTCGCTACTCAGGCACCGCACCTTCGCTTTCAAGGAAACCCATGCTGCACATCAGAGACCTCGTCAAGATCTACCCCGGTCCCGTCGCTGCCCTCAAGGGCGTGTCGCTCGACATCCCGCAAGGTCTGTTCGGACTGCTTGGCCCCAACGGTGCGGGCAAGAGCACGCTCATGAACATCCTGAGCGGACTGCTTGAACCCACCGGCGGCAGTGTCACGCTTGATGGCGTGGACATCGTGAAAGACCCGCGCGCGGTGTGGAGCCGCCTTGGCTACCTGCCACAAGACTTTGGTTTCTACCCATCACTTAACGGCGCGCAGATGCTTGATTTCCTACTCCGCCTCAAGGGTGTGGACGCGCCGCAGGGGCGCAAGAAACTGGTTGCAGAACTGCTCGAGCGCGTCAATCTTACCGAGGCCGCCAAGCGCAAGGTGAAGACCTACTCCGGCGGCATGCGCCAGCGTCTTGGCATTGCGCAGGCGATCGCGGGCAACCCGCGCCTTGTGATCGTCGACGAGCCAACCGCCGGTCTCGATCCGGAAGAGCGCCAGCGCTTCTACCGAATTCTCGCTGAGCTTGGACGAGATCGCATCGTGCTGCTCTCCACGCACATCGTCGAAGACATCGCCACACTGTGCCCGCGCTTTGCCGTGATCCGCGGCGGTCGCTGCGTGACCAGCGGTAGCACCTCCGAGGCGCGCAACCGCCTGGAGGGACGCGTGTCGGAAGGCATCGTGACGCCTGAGAAACTCGAAGAAATCCGTCGCTCACACCGCGTAACGCAAGCGGTGCTTGTCGAAGGCTCCATGTTCCGCACCCGCGTGCAGGGCGCGCCAGGATCACAGCCCACTGGCTTCGTGCAGGTGCCGGCAACGTTGGAAGACGTTTACTTCGGCGTCATGGACGAGAGCCGCGCTGACGACGCCGCGCATGCGATGAACGCTGCCTAATCACACACTACGGACCACCTATGCGCCGCACACTGACTCTTGCATTCCTTGAACTCCGCACCTCGTGGCGACGCCCGGCATGGTGGGTGCTGCTTGCCATCCTGTTCTTCCTGACGTGGGGCTTCTCCTCCGGGAGCGTCACCATCGGTGCCGGGGGAAGCCAGGCCGGCGGCGACCGCGCCTTCGTGAACAGCGAGTTCAACCTGGCGTTCGGTGACATCCTGGTCTTCTCACTCTTCTATCTGTTCTTCGTTTGCACGGCGTTCGGTAACGCGGTGAATGAGGACGACACACTCCGCGTCATGCCGATCGTCGGCAGCACCGGCATTACTCCACGCGAATACGTGATCGGCCGCTGGCTCGGCATTGCATTGGTGTTCGGTGTGATCATCACACTGCACCTCTTCATGCAGATCGGGTTCTTCGAGATGTACCCACTCTCGGAGCCAGAAAAAATGCGCGGTCCGTTCGCACTTGTGAACTACCTGCGACCCATGGTGATGTTTGTCGCCATTCCGATCCTCGCGCTCGGCGCCATCGCATTTGCGATCGGTTCCATCACCCGCCAGACCGTGTTGGTGTTCGCGTTGCCAGTAGCGCTCCTTCTTTCCAGCCTGTTCTTCATCTGGAACTTCTCGCCAGAGTGGCTACCACACTGGGGCAACCGCGCGTTGCAAGCCGTAGACATCACCGGCTTCCGCTGGCTCAACGAGACCTGGCTCAAGGTCGACAAGGGCGTGGCGTTCTACAACCACGAGCCACTCAGTTTCGACACGCTGTTTACAGGCGCTCGCGTGGCGCTGGTAGTCGCCGCAGGCATCGCACTCTTGGTAGCCGCGCAGCGCGAACAGCGCCGCATGCGTAACCCACACGCCGTGACCGCCACTGACGCGGAGCGCATCATCGCGGATGCCGACCGCGCCCGCCGCGAGCGCGAAGCAGCGCCGCGCAAGGAATCGACGCTTGCATCACTCGGCATGAGTTCTGGCCACGTCGGCGTAC
>CALQCP020000244.1 GCA_943329105.2 Chitinophaga pinensis
ATTGATCACGATCCTTGCCGGTACTGCTGCGGGCGCGCTGAACGGCGCATTGATTGTCTTTGGTCGGATCGCGCCGTTCATCGCCACGCTTGGTGGACTGGCGGCATTCCGTTCCATTGCCTTGGCCATTGCGGAGGCTGGAGAGATTCGGTCGCAAAGTCCAACCATGTTCAGCGCACTTGGACGCGGTGGCATTCCGATCCCATTTGCAGAGAACAGCGCAGGAAAGGCGCTGACTCTTTCGTGGAGCACGGTGATCTTCTTTGTTGTCGCAATTGTCGCGCAATGGTTCCTTTCACGCGCTCGCTTTGGTCGACAACTGGTGGCAGTGGGCGCGAACGAAACCGCGGCGCGGTATGCCGGCGTGCCAGTGGCGTGGATCCGCTTTCGGGTCTATGCATTGATGGGAGCCCTTGCCGGCGTTGCCGGATTGGTGCAAAGTTCCCGGATGAATTCCGTATCAACAGCGCAGTTAGGCCTCGGTAGCGAACTCGATGCCATTGCCGCTGTGGTGATTGGCGGAACCAGCCTGCGTGGCGGATTTGGGCGTATTTGGGGCACCGTTGCGGGTGTACTGATCTTAGGAATGATCACCAATATCCTGACCATTTCCGGCGTGAGCCCCTATTGGCAAGGTGCAGTCAAGGGCGCTGTGATCGTGCTTGCAGTGTTAGTGCAACGCGGCTCGCGTGCGTAAGCGGAAGGCGGTACCTTTGCGCGCACGATGAACACTTCAAGCATTCTGAAACTCTCTAGCGCAGTCATCCTGTCCGCATCAGCCGTGTTTGCAATTGCAGCCACTGAGCCAATCGCTGCGCAAGTCGCCACGAAAGCCGCACCAGCCGCTGCAGCGGTGACTGCAAAAGTGAAGATCGGCGTATCCATTCCCGCCGCCGACCACGGCTGGACCGCTGGCGTCGTGTGGTGGGCCAAGGAATGCGCCAAGCTGCACCCGGAAATTGAGTGGACGATCGCCACCGCAGAAACTCCTGAGAAGCAAGTCTCTGACATTGAAACACTGATGGCCAAGAAGGTGGATGCCCTAGTGATCTTGGCAACCGAGTCTGCGCCGATCACCCCCGTAGCCGAAGAAGCACACAACCGCGGCATTCTGGTGGTGAACGTTGACCGCGGCTTCTTGAAGCCCGTTGCCGACATCTTCATCGAAGGAGACAACAAGGCGTTTGGCCGAAAGAGTGCTGAGTTCATGGTGAGCAAGCTTGGTGGCAAGGGCAAGGCCGTTGGCAACATCATCGTGCTCGAGGGAATCCCATGCACCGTGAACACCGACCGCGTCACTGCGGCACTGGAAGTCTTCAAGGCGGAGCCGGGCATCAAGATCGTTGGCCAACAGGCTGCCAACTGGAATCGTCAGAAGGCACTGGAAGTCACCGAGACCCTGCTGCAGAAGGCCGGGAAAGTGAACGCCATCTGGGCATCGGACGATGACATGGCACTCGGCGCGGAGCTGGCGCTCGGCGAGAAGCGCATGGAAGGCGTCTGGATCCTGGGCGGTGCTGGAATGAAGGACATCATCAAGCGCGTCATGAATAAGGATCCGATGTTCCCAGGCGATATCACCTATCCGCCGTCGATGATCGCTACGGGCATGGAACTGGCCGCCGGAGTGTTGGTGGGCGGCAAGCGCGAGGAAAAGATGCGCTACATGCCCCAGCACTTGATGATTGACGTTGACTTGGTGACCCCGGAGAACGCGGCGAAGTACTACTTCCCGACCAGCGTTTACTGAGCATGATTCCAACCGTTTGGGCGGCAAAACGCCCGATACAGGTAATCTAAGCACCGCAGACGCGCGGCCGGATGTCTCCGGCCGCGTGTCTCAATATAAACATGAATCAGCACCTCCCTACCAATCGCGCCGAAACCGCATTCGAGGACTTCAAGCTTCCGCTCTTGCGCGACGCCGCGATGGTTGAAGCCAATCGGTGCCTCTTCTGCAGCGACGCGCCGTGCATCAATGCCTGCCCAACGCACATCGACATTCCGCAATTCATCCGCAAGATTTCCACGGACAATGTGCATGGTTCTGCCAAGACCATCTTTGAGTCAAACATCCTGGGTATGAGCTGCGCGCGGGTCTGCCCAGTAGAGGTGTTATGCGTTGGCGCTTGTGTCTACAACGACCTCGAGCAACCTCCGATCGCCATCGGCAAGTTGCAGCGCTACGCCACTGACATTGCATTTGCTGAAGGATGGAAATTCTTCGAAGCCGGCAAGGACACCGGCAAGCGCGTGGCATTGATTGGCGCGGGTCCAGCCTGCTTGGCTGCCGCGCACGAACTGCGCCGCCTTGGGCACGCCTGCACCATCTTTGAACGCAAGAACACTATTGGTGGACTGAACGCTAGCGGTGTTGCCCCGTACAAGATGAAGGCTGAACGCGCACTGATAGAGGCCGACTGGGTGCTCTCTATCGGCGGCATTGAAGTGCGTACCGGAGTCACCGTCGGTGAACATGTTTCACTTGCCACGCTTGAGCAAGATTTCGATGCCGTGTTTGTTGGCGCCGGACTCGGTGCTGACAGCGCCTTGGGGATTCCTGGTGAAGACCTCGCTGGCGTGCATGGCGCGGTGTCGTGGATTGAGGCTATGAAACTTGGGACGATCGATCTTTCCAAGGTGCGCCACGCAGTGGTGATTGGTGGCGGAAACACAGCGGTTGACGCATCACGTGAGCTGCGTGGCCTGGGGGTTCCCTCAGTCACCATGGTGTACCGAGGCGTGCAAGACAACATGAGTGGATACGCCCACGAATGGTCTGCTGCATTCAGTAAAGGCGCTACCGCGCAGTGGCAAGCCGTAGCAACGGCATGCACCGGCGCCGGTCATGTGCAGCACGTTCAGTGCGTGCGCGTTGATGCCGATAAGAATCCAGTCGCTGGAACAGAGTTCACGCTTCCGGCGGACTTGGTTCTCATGGCCATCGGCCAAGCAAAGCTGGGACGCATGCTTGAGGCGATGCCGGGCATCCGTGTGGACCGTGGTCGAATCATGGTGGATGAACACGGCTACACCGGTCGCCCGGGTTGGTACGCCGGTGGCGACTGCACGAACGGTGGTAAAGAAGTGGTGAATGCCGCGGCGGAAGGAAAGATTGCAGCACACGCCATCGATACCGCCATCATGGGACACATGAAGGACAAGGGAACTGCAGCCAGCACGAATGCTCGCACTGGAGGTACGTCACATGCCTGATCTAAGCACAAATACCGGCGGCATCCAATCACCAAATCCATTCTGGCTTGCCAGCGCACCACCGGCGAACAGCGGTCGGCAGATTCAACGCGCGTTCGAAGCGGGCTGGGGCGGCGCGGTGTGGAAGACCCTTGGCGTTCCGATTCAGAATGTCTCCAGCCGCTTCGCTGGACACACCATCCGCGGCGTGCAGGCGGCGGGCTTTACGAACATCGAACTCATTACCGATCGCCCCCTGGAAACAAACTTACGGGAAATTACTGAAACCAAGAAACTGTTCCCAAAGAACCCGATCATTGTCTCCCTCATGGTGGAAACCGAGGTGGAATGGCGGGAAATCATCAAAAAATCCATTGACGCGGGCGCGGACGGACTGGAACTGAATTTCGGCTGCCCGCACGGAATGTGCGAGCGCGGCATGGGCAGCGCAGTCGGCCAAGAGCCTGCTGTGAACGAACGAATCACTGGCTGGGCCGTCAAGTACAGCACAGTGCCGGTCTTGGTCAAACTGACTCCGAACGTTGGCAACATTGTTCCGCACGGGCTCGCTGCTCGACGCGGTGGCGCGCACGGTGTATCGCTGATCAACACCATCAAGAGCATCATCGGCGTCGACATTGATCGTTTCATCCCATTGCCACGCGTTGGCAACCTGAGCACCAACGGTGGCTACTGCGGCGCAGCAGTGAAGCCAATCGCGCTGCACATGGTGGCGGCACTTGCGCGCGAGAAGGAGTTTGGACTACCGATCAGTGGCATCGGC
>CALQCP020000245.1 GCA_943329105.2 Chitinophaga pinensis
CACCGCAACGGGTCGGGCGATGTACGACCAGTGCCTCGCGCAGGCGGATGCGGTGCGCGAGAGTGATCCGAAGTTACCGCAACGGGATTTCGCTGCGTACGAAGCGCTCTACGCAGCGCCATTTGCCAAGTTTCCGAAGACGCTTCCAGAACTCATCGCCGCTGACCTTGTGTTTGCGCGCTTTGCGCCCACCACAGCTGGAATTGCTGCCGCCAAGGCGGGCGCAGTGACATCAACCGACATGACGGAACTGATTCGGCAGGGATACGTCCAATACGAGGGATTGCGCTACGAGGACTTCCTTCCGGTCAGCGCTGCTGGCATCTTTGCTTCCAATCTCAATCAGTACGGTACGAAGAGCACAGCGGCAATCAAGCCCACGTACACACAACGGCAGCTTGAGGAAATCATCGGGCGTCCGATCATCGATGCAACGGCTGTATATGCCGGCGTCGACGCCGCCTCACGCGTGGAGACCTACACAAAGCTTGGATTGCTGGAGCGGCTACCGAGTGGGGAACGCGAGCGCATGTTGGGCGCGGTAGCACTCGCGGAGCGCACCGTGGAATCGTTCCGCATACCCGCGGAAATCCATGAGCGGCGAGGCGAGCAGGCGGGCGCGTAATCCCGAGCGCAATGCAGTGAGTTGCGCGCGATCGTTCGCCAACTTCACAGCGATTTCTACAAACTCATCTGCCGTGCGTCCCAGCAGTTGTTCGCATCCCGTCGCCCGCAGCAGGCTGGCGCCAACGCGAGCCGCGTGGCGGTCGCCCTGTACGCACACCACCGGTACGCCCATCCACAGCGCTTCGCAGGTGGTGGTTGTGCCGTTGTAGGGCATCGTGTCGAGCGCGATGTGAACGCGCGCATAGATCTGCAGGTGTTCTTCGACAGTCTTGGTGTAGGCGATCGAATCAATGCGCGACGGATCGATGCCGCCGGCCTGCATCCGCGCCTGCAGGCGTCCCATGGTCATTGGATCGGCAGTCGATTTCGACTTCAGGAGGAGTCGTGAACCCGGCACAGCGGCCAGCACGCGCGCCCATACTGCGATTGTTTCATCGCGAATCTTGGAGGTCAGATTGAACGACCCAAACGTCACCGGCTGATCGGCGGGCGGCATTTCTGGCATCGGCGCATTGGCGGGCGGCGTGTAGCAGAGAAAGCACGGATCAATCCGCGCTAGGCGTTCGGTACACAGTGCTTCGGCACCTGCTGGGTCCGTTGCGGAATCGACAATTCGCCAGTCGACGCATGGATGCCCGGTGGTATTTGGATATCCGATCGCAGAGACGATCACCGGTGCTGGCTTGCGGTCGAGGGCGGTCAGTCGTCCGCCGGATGTATGGCCACTGAGTTCCACCAGTACGTCAATTCGGTGCTCGCGAATGGCGGCGTCAAGTGCTGCATCGTTCAGCGGACTGGCGTCGACCCATGCATTGCACATCGCGCGGAATCGGGTTGTCATGGCATCATTTCCGCGGTCGGCGGTGGTGGAGAATGCCACCAATGTCCACCCAGCGGGCATGTTTCGCATGAATGCTTCCGCAAAATAGCCCACTGAATGGGTTCGCAAGTCGCCAGAGAGGACGCCGATACGGAGTGGTCGATTTGGATCCGCGTCAGTGATCACCGCTGCCGCAGGCGCCGCCGCGCCGAGCGCATACTTGCGGTGCTCTGCGAAGATATCTGCGGGCGTTCGCGAAGTGGAATTGAGTGCGTAGAGCATCGTCCCCCGGACTGCCCGGTCGTTGGGGCGCTCTTCAAGTACGCGCATCATGCTGACAATGGCTTCGTCGATTCGATCCGCGCTCGCCAGAGCGCTTGATCGATTCACCTGCATCTGCGTCCACTGTGGATTGAGCAGGAGTCCACGATCAGCGATGGCAATGGCGCCTTCCACATCATGCAGATCAATGCGCACGTTGGTCAGCCCAAGCATGGCTTGACGATGGTTTGCATCGATCGCCAGTGCTCGTTCATAGTGTTTTGCGGCCTCAGCATTTCGTTTCAGCGAATGCAGGGCGTTGGCGAGGTTGTTGTGCGCCGTTGCCGAATGTGGATCGCTTGCAGCGGCCTGTGCTAGGTGGTGAACCGCCTGCTCGGATTGACCATTCTGCACGAGCAACATTCCAAGGAGGCCGATCACATCTTGTTGCCCGCGATTGATGCGGAGGAATAGTCGCAGCGATGCGATTGCTTGCTCAATGCGTCCGCTGCGCGCGTCCTCAAGTGCCTTGGTAATGACGCGTTGGTTGTTCATGGATATGCGCTCGGTGCAGGGTAGCGCGGATCAGCGGCGAGCCCTCCATGGTGTCCCGCCGTGTCGATGGAATATGCATCAGAACAGCAATTGCAGTTGAACTACCAAGCTGGCATTATTTCCTGAATCTGCAAGTCCAAGACCGCCCGCGAGTTTGCGGGTGCCATTGATTTCACCAGAACCAAAGGGGACGATGACTCGTGTGGTGAGTTTCACTTCGCGATCGCTGAAGTAGAAGTTCATGCCGCACTGCGCGATCCATGGCACATCAGCGCCGTCCATCCATGAGCCTTCGCCGAACACCTGGAAGTTGTCAGTAAGGAAAGTGCTGCCCTGCATGTTGACGCCGGAGGCCCAGGCGAGTTGTGGCAGTCCGGCGGGATCGCGCATCAACGCAAACTGTGCGATGAGTGTGGTTCCTGAAAGCGTTGCCCGAACATCCGTGGTGAATCCTTGCGCGGACGGAGTGGGTGGCGATTCTGGATTTTGTGCGCGGCCGCTTGACCACACCGTTCCAAGTCCAAACACTGCACCCGGAGTGGAGTTTGGCAGGCTTGATTGCCATTCAAGTTGTGACCACTCTGCACCCAGCTTTGCTTCTGCGCGCATCGCCACGGCGTAGGAAAGATTGCTGGTGGAATCCCAACTCTCAGTGCTCTCATTCAGTTGGCTAAACGTCCCGGCGGTGGCGCGCCACCAGTCGCACTGGTACTTGGCAGAAATGCCGGTTTCCTTTCCGGCGCCGAAACGGTAATTGAAGATTGAGTATTCGCCCGCCGTGATACGACTGCTGCCGAAGAATTCACTTTCAATATCCCACGGAACATTCTGTAGTCCAACCGTACCAGTGAGCCCGTTTCCAAAGTCTTTCCTGACCCACGCGTAGAGGGGGCGGAGTTCATTGGGCACGGTAATGAATCGGTCAGCTTGTGAGTTGTAAGCACCGAGCAGCATCCAACTGATCGAAGGATCCACGAGGGTTCCGGAGAATGTGATGTTGATGCGGTGGGTTTCCATTCCCCATCTATTGTCGTCACCCACTTGATTACTGGCAGAATTGAACACGAACCGAGTTTGGTCCATGATGCCAATTTTGAATGTCCAGCAACCATCACTGCTACGGATGAATGCGCCGTGGTCGTAGCCGCACTGCGCGCCGTCGGTGCGGAATGACTCTCTGGTTGCACTGTCTGCAAGCACATCCTGCACAACGGCGCGAATCTGCGTGGCGCGTTGTTGAGTGACCCAAGACTCTTGCTGCACAGAGCGAATCGACGCAAGCTCTGCGCGCATAGCAGCTAACTCGCTTTGGATGGTGATGGATTCCGGTGCGCCGAAGAACATGCGGACGGCAGACTAGATTGAAGACGTGGCGTTGGTAGACCATAGCAACCGGCGTTGGACGGTCGTAAACTCACTGACTACAACAGATGGCTATGAATTTGCCCACTTTCGCCGCCGCGCGCCGGCCTCGTACATTATGAATCGTGCCATTGCTGCCATCACCTGTGCCTGCGCTATGGCTCTCACGTTGCTGGGTGCTCCGCGCGTCGCTACGCACGGCACCGCCACGGTGGTGGTTCCCATCCTGATGTACCACCATGTTGGCAATTGGGGCCCTGCGCGCCCAGACTGGGCTCCATGGGTAGTGCTGCCGGAAGACTTTCGTGCGCAAATGGATTGGCTGGTGCA
>CALQCP020000246.1 GCA_943329105.2 Chitinophaga pinensis
AACTCACTGGCGTTCTCGCCAATGATGTGACCACCAAGGATCTCGCCGTACTTCTTGCTGACAATCAACTTGACCATACCCTCGGCCGCGCCGTCGGCAATGGCCTTGCCATGACTCTTCAGGCTGTACTTGCCAACGCGGTACTCAATGCCCTTCTCTTTCGCGGCACGCTCTGTCAAACCAACGCTCGCTACTTGCGGGTTGCAGTACGTCGCACCAGGAATCGCGTCGTAGTGCACGCCAGTTGATGCGTGTCCGAACATTCGCTCGACCGCAACAATTGCTTCTTCACTCGAAACGTGCGCAAGCCATGGGCCGCCAATGACGTCGCCGATCGCGTAGACGCCTGGCACACTGGTCGCGTAGGTGGCCTTGTCCTTCTTCTCCATGTAGTCCGTAGAGATGTGCCCCTTGTCCGTCTTCAGACCAAGCGACGCGTCAAATAGCCCTTCAAAGCGGCCCGCAACGCCAATCGCCACCAGCACCTTCTCTGCGTCAATGGTCTCAGACTTCTTGGTTGCCTGATCTTCGATCGTGACCTTCGCTCCCTTGGCCGTCTTCTCCACAGCCTTGGTCATGCAGCCGAGCTTGAACTCAATACCCTGCTTGCTAAAGATCTTCAGCGCTTCTTTGGAAATCTCATCATCCTCAACCGGCATAATGCGATCGAGCATCTCCACAACGGTCACTTTCGTGCCGAACGCGTTATAGAAATAAGCGAACTCCATGCCGATCGCGCCGCTTCCGACAATCACCATCGACTCTGGTCGTGTTGGCAAATTCATCGCCTCGTAGCTGGAGATGATGGTCTTGCCATCCTTCGGAGCAAACGGTAGTTCGCGCGGCGCCGCACCGGTAGCAATCAGAATCTTGTCGGCGGTGATGATCATGTCATCCTTGGAAACCGCCCCGGTTCCGCGATAGTAATCATCGTCTGCCTTGGAAACTTGCACCTTGCACGGCCCGCCCGCGGTCTTGCCAGCGATGATCTTTGCGTGTCCTTGAACATGCTCGATCTTGTTCTTCTTGAGGAGGAACCCAATGCCACCATTCAGCGTGCCCGCAACATTGCGCGAACGGCCAATGACTTTGGACCAATCCAGCTTGACGTTCTTGGGGTCCACCTCAAAGCCCATGTCCGCACCGTGCTTGAATGCTTCCGTGTAGACGCTGGCCGCATGCAGCAGGGCTTTGGTCGGAATGCATCCCCAGTTCAGGCATACTCCGCCGAGCTTGGCGCGCTCGATGCACACCACTTTCTTGCCAAGTTGCGCCGCGCGAATTGCTCCGACATAGCCGCCGGGTCCGCCGCCGATCACGATGAGGTCATAATGCTTTGCGTCTGCCATGGGTCAATTCCTCGTGTAGGTAAATGCAGGTGAAGGGTGCACATCGTAGGGATCTCCGGCGCGGCGCGACCGCCTCCGCCCGCCCAACAGCGCGGTGAACCATCCCTGGAACCCTACCCCCTGCCATTCGAGCGGAAATCTGCCTTTTTGCTAGTATCCGACCGTTTCAGGACCCCCCTTGCGAACCGCCATCATTAGTGACATCCACTCGAACCTGTCCGCCCTCGAAGCGGTCCTGGCCGACATTGAGCAGCGCAAAGTGCAACGCATCATTTGCCTTGGCGACTTGATCGGCTACGGTCCAGACCCGGTTGCCTGTGCCGACCTCGTCGCTGAACGCTGCGAATGGTCGCTCCTGGGGAATCACGACTTTGGCGTCCTGTACGAGCCAACTAATTTCAACTCTGCCGCCGAGCAGGCTGCCTATTGGACTCGTCGCCAGTTTGAAGCCGCCGCCAAAGAAGACCCCATTGCCGGCGAACGCCGCTGGAACTTTCTTGGTCACCTCAAGGTGCGCGTCAACGACAACAGTTACCTCTGCGTTCATGGATCGCCCCGGAAGCCGATCAATGAGTACATCTTCCCCGACGATGCGATAAACAATCCGCATAGGTTGGAGAGCATCTTTGGCCGCTTCGACCGGATGTGCTTAGTGGGTCACACGCACCACCCAGGAGTGTTCACTGAGGATCAAGAGTTCTGGAAGCCTGACGAACTGCCAGACCGTACTTTCAACGTTGATCCCGTGCAAAAAGCGATCATCAATCCCGGCTCCGTTGGGCAGCCACGCGACGGCGATCCGCGCGCCTCATATGCCATCCTCGACACCGATGCTGGCGAAGACAAGCACCGCATCGAATTTCACCGACTTCCGTACGACATTGACATTACCGTTGCCAAGATCCACGCGATCCCTGAGCTCCACGATTGGCTCGGCGACCGACTGCTTGAAGGGCGCTGAGGCCCGGCTGTATGGCCGGCATCGCATCCCGACCAACGCGCCGAGCGCGTTACTGAACTGAACACTATGAACAGTAATTCTCCGGCATCCCGGAAGCAATCCGTCTTCAACATCCGCCGATTCCTGCTCACCGCTGCATTGATTGCGGTGGTCGCTGGCATCGCGGGCATCATCATCACTGGTCGGAATGGCGGCAGTGGTCCGGTTGCCACGCCAACCACCGATGCCAATGCGTCTACGAACGCGGTTGCACCAAGCACCACGGCTACAGCCGCCACCGCGACAACCCAAGGCGCCCAATCCGGCGCTACCCAGCCAGCAACTGCTCCGCCTGCGGCAGCCCCCGCCATCGTCAAGCCTGCTGCGGATGAACTGGCGTGGGTCGCAGCCGCGCCTGGTTCACCCACCGAAAAGGCCACGCCAATCGGTTCGCTCGATGCCAAGGTCGCGCAATTCCAGCTGCAACTCACCGCGCGCGGCGCAGGTATTTCTGAAATCATCTTTAGCGACCTGTGGCAAGCCGCTCGCGACGCGGCAAGTGCACGTACTGGTACCCCGCCTGCTGAGGGCCAATACGTGTTGAACGCGCCAGGAAAGTTGCAGGGCTTCAGTGTTCCACTCCTATCGGCGCGTGTCCTGGATGTTGACGGTCGGCAAATTCGCATCGACGGCAATGTCTGGCGAGAAACCGCGCCTGGAACATTCGTCACGGAGATTTCTGACGGCACCGGCGCACTGCAACTGCGCGCCACGCGTCGATGGGTAGTAGAGCCTGGCTCTTACGACCTCCGCTGCGAGCAGCGCGTTGAGAACCTTTCATCCACGCCTCACGTCATCCGTTGGATTCAATTTGGACCAACGAACCTCGCCCGCGATCCGAATGACTCTGTCGACCCGCGTCGTTTCCAGTCGGGTTACTTGATGTCGAAGGAACGTGATCCTGGTCAACAGACCGTCATCGTTCACGATGCCACCATTGACCAATCCAAGCTGGTCACCCAAGTTGAGGGCGGAGATGTTGTGGTTTGGCCAACTCAACGCCAAACCCAGGAGCGCTACGGACTATCGTGGTTTGGCGCTACAAATCGCTATTTTGCGCTTGCCGTCCATGCGCCCTACGCGGCATCTGGCTCAACAGCCAAGACCATTGCACCTGCTATCGCCACTGTCGCCGCGCAGGTCGGGGATGGCATGCATAAGGGAATGCCTGAGAAGGTGATCTTCACCACGTGCTCAAGCGATGCGCTGACCGTTGCGCCCGGCGCAAGTGCCGCATTCGACATCGGTGTCTTTGCGGGACCGCTGGAACGTTCAATGTTGACCACCATGCAGCCATATGCGGCGCTCAATATGCAGGGACTGATCCTGTACCTGATGAGTGGCTGCTGCAACTTCTGCACGTTTGCGTGGCTTGCTGATTTCCTCGTATGGTTCCTTGCGTTCCTTCACAACTACGTGGTCTTTGACTGGGGCTTGGCCATCATCGCACTGGTAGTTGTGGTGCGCGGTTTGCTGCACCCACTCACGCGACGTTCGCAGATCTCCATGCAACGCGTGACCAAGCAAATGGCTTCCATCAAGCCAGAAATCGATCT
>CALQCP020000247.1 GCA_943329105.2 Chitinophaga pinensis
CATTTCCGCCATGCGTTTCGCTTGCTCTTGTTCAGGCGTCAGGGTTGGCTGACCCGCTGGCGCAGAAGTAGGCGCAGGCGCGGAAGTCGGCGCGGGCGGTGCTTGCAGCGCCAAGACGAGTGCGAGCGGAAGCGTGATGAGCGCGATGGCAGTCATGCGACCGATGATAGAGAAGCGCTCTCAGTACGGCGCGTGCGAGTGGCAAACTTTAAGTAGTCGACCCGCGCTTGATCATGCAACCGTTGCGCGCCACAGCGCTGCCGCAAGGAGCGCACCGAGCACTGGACCAACAATTCCAATCCATGCGCTGCGCCAATCGCTTCCGCCCTTACCGGGAATGGGAAGAAACGCGTGTGCAACGCGGGAACCAAGATCACGCGCGGGGTTCATGATGCAATCGCTTGCACCGGCAGCACCAAGGGCGATCACCGCAAGCGCCATGCCAGCAACCAGGACCGACAGCATTGGCTGAACAACCGACATCGGAGTGGCGGTCAGTTGGAAGGCGATGCCGTCTTCCGCTTGATCCGCGCTGCCGGCATCGATGGTCGCTCCGGCGATCAGACGCAGAATGACATAGACAAAGACGGTGGACGCAAGCACCTCAGAAAGCAGGTTGGAGAGCGGCGCACGAATGCGCGGTACATTGACAAAGACCGCCAGTTTGGTCTGTGCATCGTCGGTGCGTGACCAGTACGGCAAGAATTGCAACCACGCAACTGCTGCACCCACAAACGCGCCCGCACATTGTGCAGTGACGTTGCCCGCCACCATGTCAGACTTGAGTCGACCGATGGACCACATCGCTACGGTGACTGCGGGATTGAGTTGCGAGTCACTCCGACCAGCCACCAGCAAGCCGGCGGCGAGGGCCGCGCCCCATCCAAGCACTGCGGTTCCGTAACTTCCGCCAATACCCGGCGCGCGAGCGAGGCGCAGGTTTGCAGTGACGGCAACGCCAAGAAACACATACACGGCGGTGCCGAGAAATTCGCTCGCAAATGGAGTCATGGCGCGGAGTGTAGGTCGTGATCACTCGCCTCGACGCCGGCAAGCAGGCAGAAGGATCGCCACGCCTTGCAGCGCGCGCGGAGTTCTGCAGGAGCCACCACGCGGAGGCGTTCCACCGCAAGCGCACGGCGCTCAGTGTCGATGGCTTCAAGTGCGTTCACGCCCGATGCATCAATGGCGGAACGGAGTGCCGTGGAGTCTTCATATGAGCCATTCATCAGGGTGTTCAGGCGTTCAATCCGCTGCTGGCAGACCACGGTGGCCTCGGATCGCCAGGTATCGGCTACGGTTGCAATGGCTACGCGGGTAGTGATGTCTTCCGGTGGAAGCGCGTCACAGAGTGTGAGCGCAACGATGGCGATCTCTGCATCGGATCGATGTGCATCTGGATAGCCACGGCGGACTGCGGCCGTGCGCACACGCGCGGCATCTTCCGGTGACAAGGCATTGCATACGGCGTTGATCGCTTCGTTCGCTGTTGCTCGAGCTGCGCGCGCGGCGGTCGATGCGTTCATGGAGACCTGATCCAGCTGTGCTTGCCGCACATTATTGTGGAATCGCCACCGTTCGATAGTGCTCATGCTTGCGTACGAATCGGGCGTAGATCCACGCCGCGACACAATCAGAAGGATGCGGGCATCGCGCTCCGCTTTGATGGTGGCGCACACTGGGGATTCGCGCGCAGCAAGCACGTCCACAGCGGCACCGCGCGCGGCGGGCGACAGTTGCGCGGATATCACTACCAACGCCGGGTTCACACGCAAGGCCCCAAGCATGTCCTGTTCAAGTTGTATTCGGTACATCCAGCTGGTTGCGGCCTGCGGGTTGCCAGCGTTGCACGCCATCCGTAGGAGCGCCGCATCGCTATCACTGAGCGCGGTGCCAAGCACCGCGGCAATCGCAGCTTGGAATTCCGCATCTACGCGAGCGCTCGCTGCGTTGCGCTCCTCGCTGGCGCGCACGCACGGCGGGCACTGCGCCACGCCATCGGCATTCACCGTGGCGGAGCGGAACGACTCGTCATACGCAGCCTCTAATGGCTCGACAACTTCTTCCCAGCGCTTCAAGTAATCCGCATGCAGGCCGCGAATGGTGTCTGCAGATTCTTCCGGCATTCCAAAGGAACGAAGGGTGGCTAGCAGCGCTTGCAAGTCCGCAAATGAACTGGTGGGAGTGTCGTTCCCGTTTGCTTGTGCAAGTGCCACGGACAGCGGATCAGCGGTTTCCCCTTGTGCTGCCTCTTCGGCTTCCAACTCCTCCGCCTCGGCTGCATCCACGAAACTCTTCGCTTCGGCAATGCCGGCAAGCAATGACCAGTCTGGCGATTCTTCCTCGTTGCCAACACAACCTGCTCCGCACGGGGCGAGTGCGCGCTTATCAAACGCTGCAAACTCCTTGGCGAATTGTTCGCTGATAGCTAGGTTCGCCTGATACCACTGGTTTTTTTCATCAACCTTTCCCAGCGCTTGATACTGGCGGTCAACAAGCTTGCTACCCGCATCAACCAAGAATGCCGGAAAGTCGATCCGCCATTTTTCGATGGCGCTATGAAGGCATTCGCGACAGGCGTTGTCAAGCGTTGGCCGCACAAGTGGCGCCAGCAATCCGCCCAGTGGGATTCCAGTACTTGGATCATTACAAGCGTTGAAGTCGTACACCTCGTCGCATAGGCGGAGCGCAAACTTCCAGCGCGCGCGTGGGGGAAGCGTTTCCAATAGCACGCGACACGCGTCCCACTGCGCGCGCAATACCGCGGACGCTGGACCACTGAGTTTCTGACGTTTGTCCAAATATGCCTGACTCATTCCGCCAGCGACGCGCGCAAACTCCGTTCCGGCAACGGGCTCATCATCGGCATCAGGAGAGCGCGATACCAGATCGGCAGCGCGCAGTTCCATGTAGTCCAGCATGGACATCTTTGAAACCCCCAGTCGATCCATGTCCGCTGCAAAGTCCAGGCGCGATTGGCGCACGCCTTGGCACAACGCGCGGATAGCAGCGATCCGACGAGCGCGGGTTGGTTCCAACGCAGTCATCGCGGCTGCAAGTGCGTCATGGTCGTCTGGAAGTGCGCGCATGAGAGCGGCTTCAACGTCAAACTCTGCAAGTTGCGCGCCCAGTGACGCTATGTCGGAGGGTTGATCAGCGACCGCGCTTTGCAACGCTCGTTGCGCCCGCACGCTGGCGATCTTGGGACGCATTGATTCATCGCTTGCCACAGCGATGGCGGCAAAGAGCGCATCCTCAAGGCGTTCGCGTTGTGCGGCACACGTGTCAAGCGCCGTGAGCTGTTGCAGCACGGTGGCCCGGGACTCTGCAATCGGGCGGTCGCCATACAAGCGGCTGGGCGTGTCTGTGCCACTACTGGCACCACGCTTCGCTGCGTTCGCAAGTTCCGCAGTGCGCCAATCCGCTAGATAGCGTTCATATGCATCCAACACGCTGCTGCGCGGGGTAGTCACCCCTGCGCCATCAAGCATGGCAAGCACGGAGTTCAGCGGCAACAGATCAATGGCGCCGATGGCGTAGCGCACGGCATCGCTACCCGCCATGACGGGTGCAGTGATGACTGCCGATAGCAACAGCGCGAATACTGCGATCGTCGATCGAAGCATTCGCGCTACGCGCATCACATGGCGCTCCCAAGGCCCATGATGCGTCGCCATGCGCTGATCTGCCCAAGGTGCATCTGCATGTGGCCGATGCACAGGAAGGTGATCGCGCCGCCCTTCTGCGGGAACATCTCTTTGAAGCGACCTTCGGCAGGATTTTCCTCAGCGAAGACGGAGTCCGGGGCCGTTTCAAGTGCCTTGGCTACGGAGTGGTAGCCGGCGGTGAAGTGCTTCATGATCTCGTCCTTGGACGGATATTCGCCAGGCGCGGC
>CALQCP020000248.1 GCA_943329105.2 Chitinophaga pinensis
GGAGTGCGCAGCACGTTTGCTTCACTCAATAGCACCTTCATGGCAATGTCTTTAAACACCGCTGGTGGTACTTCATAGGAGATGCCGATCTTGATCGATTGCCGCAGATGGGAATTCGGCTGATCAAGGTTCATGAAATCCTTGGTCAGTACAGCGCTGTTCGGTAGCACCAACATTTGGCCGTCACGTGTGATGATGCGGGTGGTAGCAAGTGTGCTGTCAAACACGGTTCCAACGGTACCGCCATGTCCGAGCTGCACCGTGTCGCCCCTTCGGAAGACGCGCGACGACTGCAACCCGTAACCGGCAAACATATTGCCAAGCGTGGATTGCATGGCCAATCCGACAATGAATACCGATGCGCCACCGATGGAAAGAATTGCCGTGCGCATGGGCAGGGTGGTGGCAAAGTGCACTTCGTAAATCACCACGCCGGAAATCAGCATGATGATGACCCACAGCGCGGTGCGTTGAAAACGCAGCAACGCCTCGTTATCGCGCGCCACGCGCCATGCATCCAGGCAGCGCACGAAGAGTCCGGCGAATACTGACGCCGCCGCAAATTCTGCAAGCGTGCGCATCAACGGAATTTCCACCTTGGCGTATCCGGTGCCGTCGGTTGCGTTCACGGTGAGTGGGATTGCAAAGTCAACTTCAAGCCACGTCAGGAAGCCCAAGACCGCGGCCAATGCCATGGACATGCCTAAGCCAGCAAGATCACCACCTGATGAACGAAACAGGCGAATGCTGACCAGCGCCATGTACGGAAATCCGACCATGGCAATGATGTCAAGTATGGAAGTTGGCTCAGGGAGTGCGGCGGGGTCCATAGTGATTCAAGGATCCCACAAATCGCGCCGTCGCGCATGCCTCCAGCCTGCTCAGCGAGCCCTCAGTGAAGCGCATTGGGACCGCTAGGCAATGATGCCGGAATGCACGTTCCCCTTGACATCCGTCAGCCGGAAATCGCGCCCCGCCCAGCGGTAGGTGAGGCGTTCATGGTCCATGCCCATCAGGGCCAGCAGGGTGGCGTGCCAGTCATGAATGTCCATCTTGCCATCCACTGCTTCGATCCCGTGCTCGTCGGTCGCACCGTAACTGGTGCCGCCCTTGACGCCTCCGCCCGCGGCCCACATGGTGAAGCCCTTACTGTTGTGATCGCGCCCGTCAGCATTCTGCGCATAGGGCGTGCGGCCAAATTCGCCACCCCATACCACCAATGTGTCGTCCAACATCTTGCGTTGCTTGAGATCGGCAAGCAGTGCGGCGATGGGTCGATCAATCTGCCCGGCCTGTTTCTGTAGGTCTGCCTTCAGGTTGCGGTGGGTGTCCCAGCCGCCGTGATTCACCTCAATGAAGCGAACTCCCTTCTCAGCAAAGCGGCGGGCCAGCAAGCACTGCCGCGCAAAGTCATCGTTCCCATTACCAGCGCCAATGCCGTACATCTCCAGTGTCTTGGGCTTCTCATCAGAGATGTCCATGAGGTCTGGCATTTCAGCTTGCATGCGGAATGCCAGTTCGTAGCTCTCAATGACACCTTCAATCTGGTCATCGGATTTGTCGCGCTTGAGTCGTTCCTTGTTGAGGCGCTGCACCAAGTCAAGTTGCTCGCGCTGCGCCGCCGTGGTGAGCGAACCGTTACGCAGGTTGGGCATGCCACCATCGCCACCGTTGCGGCGCGCGGTGCGTTCCATGCCAACGCGCGTTCCCTGATACACGGCAGGCAAGAAGCCCGAGCCGTAGTTCTGTGCGCCCCCGTTTCCGGAGGGTGGATTGAGTGTGATGAAGCCAGGAAGATTCTGATTGACAGTGCCCAATCCGTACAGCGTCCACGCTCCGAATGATGGCCGGACAAACTGGAAGCTGCCGGTATGCATCAACACCGAAGCCTGCGCATGTGCAGGCACCGCCGTATTCATGCCGCGCAACAAACACATACTGTCGGCGTGCTTGGCAGTCTCGGGCATGAGCTCACTGATCCAGAGACCGCTCTTGCCATGTTGATTGAATTTGAACGGACTGGCCAGCAACTGAGCGCCTGCGCGCACGCCGCCAAGGCTCTTACCGTTGTCAGTGATGAGTTGCGGCTTGTAATCAAAGGTGTCCACATGAGACGGTCCGCCCGACATGCACAAGAAGATCACCCGCTTCGCCTTCACGGGATGGTGCGGAGCCTTGGGCGCCAGCGGGTTGCTGTCCTCTTCATCACCGGCGCCGAACAGCCGTGGGGCGCCCGCCGCCTGGGCGGACATGCCAGCAAACGCCAGCAATCCAAATCCACAGGAGAGGGCGCGCAGTGCTTCGCGGCGCGTTGAGGTGAGAATGCGATTGTTGCAGAGATCCATGTGAGTGCTCCTACTCCACCATCCGGAATTCAGCTGACTGGAACAACGCCTGACAGAACGCCGACCACGAAGATTCTTCAAGTCGCTTGGCTTCACCCTTGGCTTGTCGTGCAGACTTACCGCTTTGCGCTGCCACAAAGTCCTTGAAGAAGCTGCGCACCGCAGTGATTTCTGTTTGGGTGGGCTTGCGGCCAACGCACAATTCAAACGCGCGTTGGATGCGATCCGACTCCGTGGACTGCTCAGAAAGCAATCGCCGCGCCATGGTATTGGCAGCTGTGGTCACCCGCTCGCTATTCATCATGAACAGCGCCTGCGTTGGAACGCTGGTTTCGTCGCGATCGCCAGAAACATAGGCGGGCTCTGCAAAGTCAAAGACGTCCAGCATTTCATCCACGTGGTCGCGCATCACTGGCAAGTACACGGAGCGCACCGGTTGATCAATGGCCGCTTGCGCTGCAACAACCGGATTGCGATCAACACCCTCTAAGTAGTTCACCGCCGACCCAACTGGCGGCGTGAGCTGCAGGGTTCCGGCAGCCATCAGCATGGCATCGCGGATTGATTCAGCCTCCAGGCGTCGCTTGGGCATGCGCCACAGGAGTTTGTCATCGGGATTCACGGCAATGGCCTTCGCATCTGCTTTGGAACTCATGCGGTAGGTATGCGTCATCACTAGCGATTTCACGATCGCCTTGGTCGACCACCCGTGCTCCATGAAGTCAACAGCAAGCCAGTCCAGCAATTCCGGATGTGTGGGCCGAACGCCACTGGCACCAAAATTGTCAGGCGTTGGCACGATCGGCTTTCCAAAGACATGGTGCCACACGCGATTGACCCACACGCGCGCGGTGAGCGGATTGCGTGCACTGCCGATCGATTGCGCCAATACATCACGGCCGCTTCCGGCACTGATCTTGGTGTCTCCATCCTGCATGAGTACCTGCAAGTACCCACGCGGAACAGTTTCGCCCGGCTTCTCTAACTCACCGCGCGAAAGTAACCGAGCGTTCTGTGGCTTATCCGATTCTTG
Source organism: Chitinophaga pinensis (assembly GCA_943329105.2). Taxonomy (GTDB): domain Bacteria; phylum Planctomycetota; class Phycisphaerae; order Phycisphaerales; family SM1A02; genus UBA966. The sequence goes on from CALQCP020000248.1 coordinate 3,379, forward strand.
CACGCCCATTGCCAGACGATTGGCATCAGTGGGCTTGCCGCTTTCGTCAAAGCGGGCCAGCAAATCAGCGGCGGCTTCTTCGCGTCCATCGGCGGTGCGTGCGCGCTGCAGTTGCTGTTGTTCAGCGGCGGTGAGTTTCACGGTGCTGCCCGGCTTGCGGGCCTCACGCGCTTTAGCCATGAGCGCTTTCGCTTGCTCAGCATCGGTACCGGCGCGCGTCAACTGCGCCTCCACGGTGCGTCGAATGGGTCCAGGCATGGTGGCGCCATTGGGCACATCCGCTTTCGCTGGCAACTCAATAAGCGTGGAAGGATGGTTGTTGCCTTGCCCACGGTAGGTGCCGTACTCCGTGTCGGTTGACATGAAGATTCCAGCAACCGCGTAGTAATCACGTTGCGGGATCGGATCAAACTTATGGTCATGGCACCTTGCGCAGGCAATGGTGGTCGCCAGTAAGCCTTGGCCGATCGCATCAATTTGCTCGTCGACC
>CALQCP020000249.1 GCA_943329105.2 Chitinophaga pinensis
GCAGGGAGCGTTTCGGCGGTGGTCTGGTGCAGCAAGCCGCGCCAAGCGAGTTCATCAAGGAATCCAAGCATTTGGCGCAGCGTACTCCGAGGAAATCCCCGCGCATTCGGTAACATTGAACTAACCGAGTGCGCCCTGCACTCGCGCGCGCGGTTTCCCCTAACTGAGGATTCATCCATGAAGATCGCGCAAATTCGCGGCAACAGCGCAGGTCCTTGGAGCGGCGGCGAAGACCTCAAAGACGCCCATCTCGTCCTGGTGTTTGGCGATTGCAACTATTTCCAAGACCCAGCGTGCTTTCAGCGCCTGTCCGAAATGTTTCCAAACGCCTGCATCGCCGGCTGCTCATCCGCGGGAACCATTCTCGGCAGCGCCATTACTGACGATGTCGTGGCCACCGCCATCAAGTTTGCCAACGGGAGTGCACGCCTCGCGGTAGCAGATGTCACCCCAGACACTGACATCCGCGCGCTTGCTGCCGGACTGATGGAACAACTGAAGGCCGACGACCTGCGCCATGTCTTGGTGTTCTCTGACGGACTGGCCGTCAACGGAAGCAAACTGGCCGCCGGACTCAATGGGTACGGCGTATCGGTGACCGGTGGACTCGCCGCGGATGGCCCACGCTTCGAGCGAACGTCGGTCATCGGCAACGCCCCCGCCCGGGCCGGATGCGTCGTCACCGTTGGTCTGTATGGCGATGTTGCTGCAAAGACTGGAAGCGCCGCAGGCTGGCAAGAATTCGGCGCGGAGCGCATCGTGACGAAGTCGATTGGAAACGTTGTCACCGAAATTGACAATCAACCCGCATTGAGTCTGTACAAGCGCTACCTCGGCGACTTGGCCAAGGATCTACCGGGCAGCGGCCTGCGATTCCCGCTGAGCATTCGAACCAATAAGCACGAACCATCCATCATCCGCACAATGCTCGCGGTTGATGAAGCAGCACAAAGCCTCACCTTTGCAGGCGACGTGCCGCAAGGAAGTCTGTGCAAACTGATGCGCACCGAGATTTCCAGCCTCATTGACAGCGCGGGATCCGCTGCCGAGCAGGCCAAACTCACAACGGACAAGTCCACTCTTTGCCTTGTGGTCACCTGCGTCGGCAGACGACTCGTGCTTGGGCAACTCACCGAAGATGAACTGGCGATTGTGGAAACCACTCTCGGCCCCAACGCCACACTCGCGGGCTTTTATTCGTATGGAGAACTAGCCCCGTTCAGTGATGTGCTGCATTGCCGGCTGCACAACCAGACCATGACCCTGACCACCATCCAGGACAAGGCTCCCTGCTAACCATGCATCGGCTGCTGTTACGGCAACTTCAGCGTCACCTCGGCAAGGATTTCGTCCCAGAGGGCGGTTGGCCGCAGTTCCTCGGCGCAGTCAGCGACCACTATGAAGGTTCCGATCAGGAGCGCGTGCTGCTCGGCAACGCGCTGCACGTCAATTCCGACGAACTGACCGCCGCCAATCAACGCCTGCGGGCTCAATCCGAGCAAGAGCACGCCCAGTTGCGCGGCGTGATTGACTCGATTCCCGACCTGATTTACTTCAAGACACCGGAAGGCATCTACCTCGGATGCAATCAAGCGTTTGAGCGTTATGCCGGGCTGCCGGAGAGTTCGATCGTCGGGAACACCGCACTCTCGATCTTCGACTCCGCCACGGCGCTCAAGGTGCGTTCGCGTGACACGGAAATGCTCGCCGGTGGCAAAGCCATGGTCTGCGAGGAGTGGGTCACCTATCCCGACGGCGGAAACATCTGCCTCGAAGTGCTGCGAACGCCGTATTTCAACAGTGCCGGCAGCGTGATCGGACTGATCGGCATCGGTCGCAACATCACCGAGCGCAAACGCTTAGAAGAAGAACGCCGCTTGGCTGCGTTGGTCTATCAACACACTGCCGAAGGCATGTTGGTCACCGATGCGGATTACCGCATCATCGCCATCAATCCAGCGTGCGCGCGCATTACTGGATACGAACTTCAGGAAGTGCTTGGGAAGAGCCCCAACATCTTTAATTCGGGGCGCCAAGATCAATACTTCTACGACTCCATGTGGGAGGCAATCAACGGAGTGGGTCACTGGAATGGCGAAATGTGGGACCGCCGCAAGAACGGGGAGATCTACGCCAAGTCCATCACCATCAACAAACTGCTTGGCGACGATGACTCGCTGCACGGGTACGTGATGCTGTTCTCTGACATTACTGAGAAGAAGCAATCTGAAGAACTCATCTGGAAGCAAGCCAACTTTGACATGCTCACCGGATTGCCAAATCGACGCATGTTCCGCGATCGACTTGCGCAAGAAATCAAAAAGGAGCGACGCGCTGGACTGTCGCTCGCATTGCTATTCATCGACTTGGACCACTTCAAAGAAGTGAACGACACGCACGGTCACCTTGTCGGCGACGACTTGCTGATTGAGGTAGCGCGCCGCATCCGTGAGTGCACACGTGATTCCGACACCGTTGCGCGCCTTGGCGGCGATGAGTTCACGGTGATTCTGACGCAACTGGAAGACAGTAAATTTGCCGAAGTTGTCGCGCAGAAAATCATCAACTGCATGACGGAGCCGTTCGTGCTTGGTGAAGACGTGGTCTACGTTTCCGCCAGTATCGGCATCACGCTGTACCCCGACGACGCCATTGAAGTTGAACAATTACTGAAGAATGCCGATCAAGCGATGTATGCCGCCAAGAACATGGGGCGCAGCCGATTCAGTTACTTCACATACACCTTGCAACTTGCTGTACAGAATCGAGTTCGCCTCATCCATGATTTACGCGTGGCGCTTGCTGCCGGCCAGTTTCGTGTGTACTTCCAGCCCATCGTTCATCTGGCCACCGGGCGGATTCATAAGGCCGAGGCGCTCCTGCGCTGGGACCATCCGGAACGCGGCATGATTGGTCCCACAGAGTTCATCCCGCTGGCGGAAGAATCTGGGCTCATCATTGAAATTGGCGACTGGGTCTTCCGAGAAGCAACGCGCTGGCTCACTCGCTGGAATGGAATTGCTCCCCAAGGTTTCCAAATCAGCGTGAATGCGTCGCCGGTGCAGTTTCGTACCGATGGCAACAATTCACATGACACCTGGAGCGACCATCTCAACAACCTTGGGATTCCCGGCAAATCGGTGATCATCGAAATCACCGAAGGTCTACTTCTGGACGCCGATCCCGACATCGTCAATCGTCTGCTGCGATTCCGTGACGCCGGTATTCAGGTCGCTATTGATGACTTTGGCACCGGCTATTCCTCGCTGGCGTACCTCAAGAAGTTCGACATCGACTACCTCAAGATTGACCAATCCTTCGTCCGCATGCTCGGCACCGACAACAATGATCGCGCGCTCTGTGAGGCGATCATTGTCATGGCTCACAAGCTTGGGCTTGGCGTCATTGCTGAAGGCGTTGAAACCGAAGAAGAGCGGCAATGGCTCATTGACGCTGGCTGCGACTCCATGCAGGGCTTCCTCATTTCTGAGCCAGTGACGCCGGAACGATTTGAACTGCTGCTCAGCAAGTCGTAGCCCGTCGTCACCGGCCCGCGAGCGCCCCACTCTTGGACGCTATGTCCTTCAATAGATCGTTCCAGCTCTGCTCGAACGACTTGGCGCCCTGCTCTTGCAGTTGCGCTGCAGCAGCGTCAAGATCAATGCCCGCAGCGCGCGCCTCAGCCAACGCTGCGCGCATCGGCCCGCCATCCAATGGAAGAACTGCAGTAACCGGCGCTCCAGCATGCACGGCCTTGAGCGTTGCTTCCGGCATGGTGTCCACCGTGCGCGGCGCGGCCAATCCAGCGGCGTACAACGTGGCAGGGAGTGCCGGATCCTTGGTGCTGGTACTGGCAAAC
>CALQCP020000250.1 GCA_943329105.2 Chitinophaga pinensis
ACTGCCCGTTGTTGGCCCACACTCCCGTGCGGACGTGACATCGCCGAAACCGTCGGCGCGCGGCGTAAATTCGGTGACCCGGAACGGGCGATCAGCCGGAAGCATTGCCATCACTCGCAGGCTCCACCAGCATCCATAGCAACGCTTCACCTACGAGAACGAAATCTCCCCCCCCCACCCATCACTCAAAGTGAAAAAAAACTGAATTTGCCAGATAGCCACCCCCCTACTAGCGCCCAATCCCCCCGCGGGCGCCTTCCACGGACACGGTTCCCTTGACCATGTCCCAGCGGAATGCATGCGCGCGCACCGGATTTGCCGTGCCGCGCTGAATCAGCGTGACCAACCTTCCCTGCTCTGCACGCGCGATACCAATCTGCGAAGGCACATCCAGCTCAAACTCGCCCGCTTCAATATCCATGTCGGATGTCCGCACCACCACGCGACCGTCCGCCTCCACCTTGGTGAGTTCCGCCGGTCCGCCAAGCGAGACGCCCATGTCACCCGCCGCAGCCGCGGGCTTGGCACCCGCAGCCGCGCGCACCGTGGCCATCATGCGGTCCGCGGTCATCGTGCCGGTGGCGGTGGTGGAGTTGCCCAAGTGATCCATCACTACATCACGCTCCAACGTCAAACGACTGGTCCCATCCGGGCGTGGCGCCATCGCCAACGATCGCTTCCATGTGAAGCGCGTCGTTCCATGCGGCGTAAACGGACTCTTCTTGGCATCCGCATTCTCTGGCTCGGTCGGCGGTGGCGGATCGAAGACCAGCAGCGAACCGGCGCCGTCCACAAACGCTGAGCCGTCTTGACCGTTGTAGGAAATGTTCGGCGCGTTCATGCGGAACAGTCGCGGATCGCCCTCGCGCTTGCCATCGGCCCATTGCCGAGCCTCAAGTCGAACTTCACCAGTCGCGCGCATCGTTCCAATGGCCTGCGCGTCGCCGAGAGCGCCTGCGCCGGATGGCTTGCCATCGCGCTTGGCGCCAGACTTGCCATCAGCGCTCAATGTCTTGCCATCAGCGTTTGCCGTCTTGCCATCAACGTTCGCAGTCTTGCCATCCGCCTTTGCCAGGGTCTTGCCACGGCTCATGATTTCAATCTGTACTTCGTCGGCATCAAGCGCCTCCGCCTCACGCGGCTCGCGCGAAGCGCGCACCTTCACCGCACCCTGCAACAGCAGCAAGCCACGATCCGCACCGCCATCCTTCGCCTTCACCGCGCCGTCGGCATACGAAAGCGACTCGCGCCACGTGGCCTGCATCTGCGGGACAGCGGAAATCTTTGGCCGACCAGTCTTGCCTTCGGTCACTGCAAGCACCGGATCCTTAAAGCCACTTGCGCGACCAGGTCCAATGGCATTCAGTCGCACCGGCGCATCTTGCACTTGCACATTCGCCAACTGGTCGAGCACAAGATTGCCGCGCACCACCAATACGTCCGGGCCAAAGAGCCGCGCGTTGTGCCCCACTCCATCGCCTTCAAGACGGCTGGCAAATACGCGCCCGCCGTCCTCCATGCGTAATTCCACGGGGCCTTCAGCAATGATCTCACCCACATCACTGCGCATGGCGCCTTGCTCATCGCCGCCAGCACCCGCGAGACCGATTCCACCCTTCTTGCCCTTACCAGCCTTGGCGTCTGCGCCAGCGTTCGCTTCTGCGCCCGCCTTGCCTTCCGCGCCAGCCTTGCCTGCTGCGCCCGTCTTCGGCTTCGCATCTACGAATGTCAGACGCAATGCAGACGACCATATCGTCTGCGCGCCATCGCCTGCTTCCACATTGCCCGTCGCCACCAGCGTGCGCGGTTGCGCCTCGCCCGCGGCGTTCGGTGAAAGCGCCACCTCCACGCGGTCAGCAGAAAACTGCCCGCCCGAGGCGCCAAGCGATCGCGCCTTCACTCCACCCGAAGCAACGATCCGGCGCGGCACATCCTTCTTACCAACCGGCAGCGCTTCAATAGAAAGCTGCGCGGTCTGCATTTCCATATCAGCGCTCCGAACATCAACAGCGCCCACAAACTCTGCGCCACGGAAAGTGCCTTCCGTATTGCCAGTGCCGGGCGCCAATATCAACGCCATGCTGGTGCCCCAGGTGACACTCAGCGGCTTCTTGCCCGCACCGCCCATGACGATGTTTCCTGGGCCATCGCTGGCACCGCGACCCGTCGAACGATCCAGCGTGAAGTGCTTTGCCTTCAGAGCAAAATCCGGCGTCACAACCGCAGCGGGCTCCTCAAGCGTTCCAACCAGCTCCACGCGATCAACCTTTGATTCAACCGTGACACGCTGCGCAGTAATCACCGCTTCGCTGCGGGAATCCTCAATGCGCGCGGGCTTTCCATTCACCACCATGCGAACCGCATCCGGCTGACTGAGTACGGGCGTCCCTTCCGGCGCAGGAGCCATCACCAGGCGCCCCTTGAATGCCACCGTCACCACGTCCTGGTCATCATCCGCCGGGACCGATGCAATCGCCAGCGCCAGCAACTGCTGCGCTGGCGAGCCGGACACCGCCAGCATCGGGAACGGCTCACGTGGCGGACCGAACGGATCGCGCTGTGCCATTCCAATTCCTGAACCACCACGCATGATGAAGTACGCATCAACACGGTCGCCACGGACAACGGTGCGCCGATCTGTTTCGTTGGAGACGATCTCCACATCGTCATACATGGTGAGTAAGAAGAGCCGCGGCTCCGCTGCCGCACTGGCCGCCTTCTTCCCGCCCGCCTTGCCCGCGACCGCCGGTTTCGCAGCGTCTGCCGGCTTGCCCGCCACTGCAGCCTTCGCCGCATCCGCCGGCTTCCCAGCCGCCACTGCCTTCCCCGCATCCGCCGGTTTCTCCGCAACGGCAGGCTGTGCAGCACCACTTGCAGCCACAGCCCCACCGGCAACCTTCTCCGACTCCGCCTTCTTCTTGGCATCACCGCGCTTCTTCTGCTGCGCCTCAATCGCCGCGCGCGAAATCCGCACCGGAGCCAACGCTCGATCAACCACCAAACGCTCAAGCGTCTTGCCGTCAGCAGCAAGCGTCAGCGAAAGTCCTTCGCCATCAAAGGTGATCACCTCACCTGCAATGCGCACTTGACGATCGCAGCGAATCTCACCGCTCGCTTGATCAAAGCTTGCTTCCGGACTTTCAACGGTGACATCGGGCGCATCATTCTTCAGGTCAACCGGCTTGCCATCGCGCGGACGAAAGATTCTGATCACCACATTGCCAGAGAGCTTGCCACTTTCCAGTGCACGCTTCGGCACGCGCGCCGTCATGGCGTCAGCGCGCATCGTCACAATGCGACCGCCATCGCCGTACAACACAGCGCGCGGATCCGTCATCGCCAAGCGCTTGTCCGGCAACGGATCGATGCGCGATGCCGTGTATTGCTGCTTCAGATTCCCCTGCGCGTCGGCCACCTGCACCCACGCGCCTCGCTCCAACTTCACTGACTCCTGCGAACCAAACTTCGCACCGGTGCCCTCGCGTTCTTGATCCGTGAGTGGTGAAGGCGCAACCAATTCTGCCACCGGACGCGGGCGCGTCTTGATTGGTCGCTGATCACTTGGCCTTCGTTGGTCAACAAACCAGGCCACTACCACCAACGAAAGCGAAAGCGCCACAGCAACCGCCGTCCAAATGTACGGACGTCGACGACGACGTTGCCATTCGTGATCAGGTGCTTTGGGGCTGGTCATGCTGCTCATGTCGCTCATGTTGCACCCCGCCCGCACCTGCCCGTATGCCGGGCGCGGATGGGGAATCGAACATGGCGAGCGCTTCGTTCCATCGATTCTGGGTTCGCAGCAAGTGCTCCACTACCTCGCGCACCGCGCCGTGGCCACCG
>CALQCP020000251.1 GCA_943329105.2 Chitinophaga pinensis
CACGCGGCACTCATGACCAGTGTCCTGGTATCAGCGTGTGGGCCGGTGAGTCCCTCCTACACCGATCCAACCCCTGCCGCGCGGCTGGGCGCCATTCGCGAAAGTGCCCAATCCGGCAACATGGACGATGCGCAGTCGCTCGTGGCAAATCTTGCCTCCGACGACCCCACCATTCGCTTTGCAGCCATCAGCGCCCTGCAGCGCCTCACGGGGGAAACCAACGGCTACCGATTTGACGATCCATGGGAGTCGCGCGCCCTTGCCATTTCGGCGTGGAAGGCCTGGCTTGCCAAGCAACCGACGCCCGCGCATTGATTGACAAGACCCCGCTAACCACCGCTCCCGGCGAACGGTAGACTGATAAACCCATGGCAATCAATCCACTCCAAGTCTCAGTTGAGCAGATCGATACCGCAGCCATCGTTCATGCCGTCGGCGATATTTCTGCCGCCAACATCGACCCGTTCCGTCAAGCCATCGCCACCGCGATTGCCAAGAAGCCCGCAAAACTGGTGATCGACCTCTCCGGGACCATGTTCCTGAGCAGCCCCGGCCTCGCCGTCCTCGTGCAGACCCTGCAACTGAGCCAGCGCGGAGGCTGCTCACTTATTCTTGCAGGAGCCAACGAACGCGTCGGCGGCATCTTTGAAATTGCGCGCCTGTCCGACGTATTCAAGATGACGCCAACCCTCGAAGCCGCCCTCGCGAACTGATTCCATGGCCGAGCAATCTGAATCCACCGCCATCCCAAGTGCCCCGCTCCGACTCCTCGACAGCTGGATTGCTTTCTGGTTGTCGATCTTTGATCTCGTCGGTTCACTGTTCTGGCTCGGTCGCGACACGGTCGAATGGATGTGGCGCGCGTTTGTGTTGCGGCGCGTTCGGATCGGTAGCGGAGCGATCACCTCACAGATCGTGCGCGTCGGCGTCCGATCGATTTCGATCGTGATGCTGGTCAGCGGTTCCATCGGCATCATTCTGGCACTGCAGACGTCACCAACCCTTGAGCAATACGGCCAAACGGACAAGGTTGCCAATCTTGTCGGCGTTTCGGTCTTCCGCGAACTTGGTCCGCTCATTGCCGCCATCGTCATGGTTGGTTTCGCAGGCGCTTCGATCGCTGCTGAAATCGGCACCATGGTGGTTGGTGAAGAGGTCGAAGCGCTTGAAGCGATGGGCCTGAACCCGGTCCGTTACTTGGTGGTCCCGCGCCTCGCGGCGACCGTGACGAGCCTCCTCGCTCTCGCTGTTGTCAGCAACCTAACCGCTGTCTTCTTCGGCATGGTGATCGGCACGCTTGTTCTCGGAATCCCCTACGACCTGTATGTGTCCAACACCATCTCGCAGTTGAAGATGTCTGACTTCCTCACTGGCCTCATGAAGGCCGGCGTGTTCGGATTGCTACTCGGATTGATCGCCTGCTACAACGGACTCCGAGTCACCGGAGGCGCCGCCGGCGTCGGTAAAGCCACCACCGAAACGGTCGTCCAGACCGTGATCTTCGTGATCCTCAGCGACCTGTTCTTCTCGGCGATCTTCTACGCCATCGGTTGGACCTGACCAACTGCGCACCACCATGCGCGGTGCCTCGGTACATGTCCGCGCAGCACGCCGCCGCTGTGTCCGCGCCGATTTCACTTGAGCAAGCAGTAACTCTGCAAACGTCCGCAGCATCGGAATGCTGTCTGTGTCCATCTGTAGTGACGCCGCCAAGTCTTCCGAACTAATGCGCGGCCGACGCGCAATCAACTCTGCTGCGCGCGCCACCATCGGTCGCAGTACATCTGGAACACCCAGCGCAGCAAGATCGGGGCGAACGGCGGTCAGTCGACCCAACCGCTCCGCGTTCTCATCCAGGAGCCGCAGCAGATCCTCGGGATCCAACACCGCGTGCACCCAGCCATCACGAATCGCCGCGTTACACCCTGCCGAGCGCGGACTATCAACCGGCCCAGGAAGCGCGCACGGATCGCGACGATGATCATCAATGGCATGACGAGCAGTAATCAGTGCGCCGCTTGAAACGTTCGCCTCCACTACCAGCACCGTGAGTGACAGGCCAGAGATGATCCGATTGCGCCGCGGGAAGTTCGCTGCCAGCGGCGGCCAACCGACGGGAAACTCACTGACGAGCAGTCCGCCCGCGTCCACAATCGCTTCAAAGAGTCCAACGTGTTCCGGTGGATACGGCTCCGCCAGGCCGCACCCAAGGACTGCCACCGTTGTGCCACCGACACGCAGTGCCGCGCGATGCGCCTCGCCATCAACACCGCGCGCGCCACCAGAAATGACGGCAATACCCTCTGCGGCCATAGCTGCCGCAAAGCGCGCCGCCTGTGTGCAGCCATAGGACGTAGCGCGTCGCGCACCAACGATGCCCACCGCGTCCTCCGCTGCAGCGGCGGTTCGCCCACGCGTCCACAACATGATGGGCGGCAGTGGAACCGGCGCCAGAAGTGGCGGGTAGTCAGTATCACCAAGCACCACCGCGCGCGCACCGATGCGCTGCATTGCTTCGCGCTCAGCATCCGGTTCCACCGACCGGAACTGCGCGTGCACGCGTTCGGCTCTGGTCAGCGACACCCGCTCAAGGCCAGCCAACTCCGCTACCGAAGCAGACAGCACCGCCTCGGGCGTGCCGAAACACGCCAGCGCGGAATGATGGAACGCCGGCCCGCACTCATCAGAGAGGGCCAAGCGGAGAATTGCATCGGGAATTTCGTCAGGCGATCGTGACATGCACGCAACGTACGGGCTCATGCGAAACCGCCAGGCAAATCAAGCCCTTTTTCTTGCAGTTAACGATGAAATGTGCGGCGCGCAATGGCGGCCGTCGATGATCTTTCATGTTGTGGGGTAAGGTCTGCGCAGCACTTCGATGGCTCGCACGGCGGGAAAATCGCTCGACGATAGCTCTCTCTGATCTGCCCGCGGCTCGTTCAGTCGGCTCCGTGAGCGGCAGAATCATTCTCATGCGGGGCCTCATGACCAAGGCGCACCAATGGTGTGGCACTGGAGAGGCTTTCTGGCTGGCCCGAACTGTGAGCACTGCCAATGCCAGCCAACGCAAGACTTGGCGCCCGACCGGCAAGCAGCTGCGACGCAACCGCTCCCGCTTCTTCAAGCGTGGGCGTTGTTGGAACCAGGAGTCGCAGCGGAGCCGAAAGCAGACCCAAGAAAATGCACATCACGCCGGCCCCTGCAATCCAAAGAGCCTTGCGACCAAGCGTCAACCGACTCAGAAGCGAATCAGGGAACGGAACGATCACCGCCCGCACAGGCGCGACGGTGTCGTCCACCCATTCAATGGGGTTGCGCTTGGCGCTTCCAGCAACAATCAGTGGGCGCTCGCCACGAGGAACCAAATTCAATTGCGATGCGGCCAACCGACGCACCAACTGCGGCTCGGCCGAGTCAAGGGCCGTGACAAACTTGGAGTAGGCCTCCAGGCGGCTGAAATTCTCGCGCTCCTGGGCGTCCAAATGCCGCAACTGCGTGCGCATGACCCACAAGTCATAGGTGGCAGGTACCAGCGCCGCAGAGGCGACCAGGACCAGCCCAGCGACAACAAACATCCAACCAGGATCGAAGAAGATTGAGCCACGCCCATTACGCATGGATCATTCATCGTCCGAACCCAGCGCTTGGCTTCAGGATCTCCGAGCCAAGGCACAGCAATCCGTGCACCGAAGTGCGGCCGGACAAGCATCCGCTCAAGCCCTTCGAGCCCCGATTAGGCGAGTTCCGGGAACATCTTCTGCACCGTGCCGACGAGGTCCTTCACATGACTCACGCTCTCCGCCATCAAGGCGGCTTCCGCGGGGGTCATCTTGATCGGAA
>CALQCP020000252.1 GCA_943329105.2 Chitinophaga pinensis
AGTGGCGCTTGACCCAAGTTCCGGAATGCTGGCGGTGGCCCGCGCCCGGGGTGTTCGGGAAACGGTCATTGGCTGTGCTGAGCAGTTGCCGTTTCCGAGTGCATCGTTTGACTGCGTATCGATGGGTTACATGTTGCGGCACATTGAGGACATGCACACCGTGTTTGCAGAGGTGCTGCGCGTGTTGCGCCCGGGCGGTCGGATCGTGCTGCTCGAGGTGACTTCCGCGCAAGGTGCTATCACTGCGCCGCTCTTCCGTTTCACCATGCGACATGTTGCACCCACGGTCGGGGTGTTGGCAAGCGGACGCATATCTACATTTCCGATGATGCGCTATTGGGCGGACACTATTGACGACGCCGTCCGACCCGCGGTGATCGTTTCCGCGTTGGAATTGGCAGGATTTATAGGCGTTCGTCATGCCACCGAACTCGGTGTCATGAGTTACTATCGCGGCGTTTCGCGTCCGTAACACGCAACGGATTTCAGTTCGCTGCAGGCGCGGTCGGCGGAACGGCCAAGACCAAAACGCCAGATGCCAGTCGCTCCGATTGACTGTGCGCAGTCACATCAAATTGGTGAAGCGAACCCATTCCACCCGAGACTTTCGCGGTGAGTTCAATCTGGCAGGGCGGTCGCGCCGGTGCATGGAATCGGAGATTGATGTGCGCCAAGAAGCCCGGTCGACGCGGCCCGGTGCCTTCGCCGGGCAGCGAAGTCAGGGCAATACCAGCCGCCTGAGCCAACGCTTCGCCGATCAATACTCCTGGAATGATCGCATCATCGGGAAAGTGCCCGCGCAGATAGTCCTCATCACCGCGGATGGTCCATGTGGCGTGCACCGCGCCGTCGCCGAGTGTGCAAATGGTGTCAACGAACAAGAACGGAGCTCGATGCGGCAGCAGCTGTTCGGGCGAAACGTGGCTCACTTGCCAGCCGCCAACAATTCAGCGTGCGCAAAGTCAATGAACACTCCAACGCTGGACATGGTGTCCTTCCCAAGCTTCTTGGGTGGAATCTTGTGCCCGAAGCGCTTCTCAATGCCGGTGACCAACATCAGTAAATCAAGTGAATCCAATGCAAGTCCGCCACCGATGAGTGGCAGATCATCGGGAAGATCCATCCCGGCGAACTTGAGGTCCACCTGGAGGATTTCACGTACTGCGGAAGCGACTTGTTCTCTTTGCATGGTCACGGGCGCGAAATGGTAGCCAACGATCCCTGTCGCGACACACCGTCGACAAAGACATGCACGGCTCGGCCGGTGAGGTTGCGCCCATGGAATGGGCTGTTGCGACTCTTGGAAACACTTGCCGCAAGGTCCACGGTCCAGCGCGCCGTCGGGTCGATCACTGTCACGTCCGCCGGTGCGCCGATGCGCAACGTGCCCAGGCCGGAGGCATCAAGCCCAAGCAACTTACTGGGTTGAATGGTCATCAGCGCAATGAGGCGCGGCCAACCGATGGCGCCGCTGGCTACCAGTGCCTCCACATAGAGGGGCAGTGCGTGTTCGAGGCCGATGATGCCGAATGAGGCCTGCGCAAAATCGCGGGCCTTTTCGGCTTCAGTGTGCGGTGCATGGTCCGTGGCAAGCACATCGATCGTTCCATCGGCGACCGCAGCGCGCAGTGCTTGGACATCCGCGGCGGTGCGCAGGGGCGGATTCATCTTGGCTTGGGTGTTGTAGTCATCGCATGCTGCGTCAGTCAGCAGCAGGTGGTGGGGACTGGCCTCACCGCTCACGGGCTGTCCGGCGGCGCGCGCACGGCGGAGAATTTCGGTACTTCCGGCGGCTGATACATGTTGCGCGTGGTACCTGGCTCCAACAGCGCGGTTGAGCATGACGTCGCGCTCCAGCATCAACTCTTCAGCGATCGCAGGCCACGCGCCCAATCCAAGTTTGACTTGCAGAGGGCCGGCGTTCATGGCAGCACCGTGGGTGAGGGTGGGCTCTTGGCAGTGTTGCATGAACGCGCAACCGACCACCTTGGCCATCTGCAGTACGCGCAACATCATCTGTGCGTTGGCGATGCCGTCTCCATCATCAGTAAACGCCACGGCGCCGGATTGTTTCATGGCGGCCATGGGTGCCAGTTGTTCGCCCGCGCGTCCAACCGTCGCAGCGCCCGCAACAAAGACACGCGCCAAGTTGGCTTCGCGTGCGCGCAGGCGTACGAACTCCACCAGTGGCCCGGAATCAAGACACGGCGTTGTGTTGGGCATGCAGCACACGCTGGTGAATCCGCCGGCAATCGCGGCGGCTGTACCTGTGGCAATGGTTTCCTTGTGCTCTCCGCCCGGCTCACGCAAATGCACGTGCGGATCGATGAGTCCGGGGCAGACCATGAGGCCATGGCAGTCGACGACTTCCGCTCCGGTAGCGGACAATTCTCCAGCCTTCATGCTGATAGCAGCGATCCGACCGCCAACCAACAGCACGTCCCCGGTGCCGTCAATTCCAGAGTCCGGGCAAATCACTCGACCAGCGCGCAGGAGGGTGGTGCTCATCGCGTGGGAGGTTACCCCGAACGGGGGCAGTTCAGCGCCGCAGGTGCATGCGCGTAGCGCGCCGGGTGTGGTGCCGCGGCAGATGCATGCGCCGCAAAAACACGCACGCCCGCGGTTGAGGCGGGCGTGCGGAACATTCAAACAGTGAAACGGTAATCAATGAATCGGGACCAACTGGCCCCGAAGCGATTTAGCCGTTCGTCGTGCCGGTCACTGGGCACTTTGCGCCGTCCTTCATGGCTGGGCAGCAGCTCTCGGTCTTGGCCGAAGTCTTGGTGGTGGTTGAGCAGCAACCTTCCTTCTTCTCGCCGACTGCGCCTGGAGCAACCGCTGGGGTGGTTGCAGTGGCCTTCTTCATGCAGCACTCTTCGCCCTTGGTGCAGGTCTTGGCGTCGCTGGTGCACTTGGTGTCGCACTTCTTAGCGTCGGTGCAGCAGGCTGACTTCTCGCCCATGGCGCCGGCAGCAGTGTTCTGCTTCTCGGTGGAGTCGCAAGCGGCGAAGAACATGGTGGCGCAGAGACCAGCGGTGATGAGTGCAAACTTCTTAGCGTTCATGGCAGTAGCTCCTGATGAGTTGATCCGATCGAGCGCGTACCGAAATGGTCCGCGGCGAGCGAAGTATACGGAGACCGAACGGGTGCAACGCCGTACTATTTCACTCATGGCACCGGAAATCCCGGAATTTCAAGACGACCCCACCCCGGGGAAGGCACCCCTGAACGAGCCGCTGGAGGCTCGGATTGACCGAATTCGACGTCTTTCTGACAAGGCCCGGGCGCTTCCGCGCGTTCCGGGGGTCTATCTGATGAAGGACGCGGCGGGAAAGGTCCTGTACATCGGCAAGGCCCTCTGCCTGCCGGACCGTGTCTCCAGTTACTTCGTTCCAAGCGCAGATCTGGGCGGTCGAAAGCAGCCCATGCTGGATGTTGTCACCGATTTCGACATTCTGGAATGCGAAGCAGAGTGGGAGGCGCTTCTGCTGGAGAGCCGGCTCGTCAAAGACATTCATCCGCGTTTCAATGAACTGCTGCGCGACGACAAGACATTTCCATACCTCGCCGTCACCATGCGCGATGAGTTTCCCGGGGTCTACGTCACCCGAAATCCGTCCGACGAGCGATTCGCCGGCGCGCGCATCTTTGGACCGTTCACCAGCGTGCACGCACTGCGCAGTGCGGTCACGTTCATGCAGCGCGTGTTTCAGTATCGAACCTGTGAGCTTGACATCAAGTCGGATGATCCTGCCAACCGACGCTTTCGTCCGTGTCTCTTGCACTCGATTGGTCAGTGCACTGCGCCGTGCGCCAATCTTGTTGGCAAGGAACGCTA
>CALQCP020000253.1 GCA_943329105.2 Chitinophaga pinensis
AGCGGTACGTACGCATGTCAACGAACGCTGGACGGCTGGTCGCGCGGCACTTGTCCGCAATGCGCTTCATGTCGGCATACACGCCAACAACATCCATTCCGTCAACGACGTAACCATCAATTCCGTAACCAGCGGCTTTGGTAATCAACGAATGAGCCATGGTGGTTCCACGCGCAATCGCGGTACCCATGGAGTAACCATTGTTCTCAACCACGTAAATCACGGGAATGTCGAACAGTCCAGCCAGATTCATAGCCTCGTGGAAAGCGCCCTGATTCAGTGCGCCATCGCCAAGGAAGCACAGCGAAACGCGTGAATTCGGCTTACCGTCAATCACTTCGTCCATGTACTTGCAACCGAAGGCGAGCCCGGCACCAAGCGGCGTCTGCGCACCGACGATGCCGTGGCCACCATAGAGATTGTTGTCGCGGTCAAACATGTGCATCGAGCCGCCCTTGCCCTTGGCGCAGCCACCAATGCGGCCGAACATTTCCGCCATGCAATGCTTGGGATCCATGCCGCGCGCCAAGGCGTGACCGTGATCGCGGTAGGCAGTGACGATCGGATCCTTGTGCTGGACGGCAGCCGTGCAACCAACCGCCACGGCCTCTTGACCGATGTAGACGTGGCAGAAGCCACCGATCTTCTTCTCCTGATAGGCCTGCATGCAGCGCAGTTCAAATTCGCGGATCAGAAGCATCTGCTTGAACCAGTCCAGCATCTGCTCGGAAGAAACATGGGTGGCGGCAGCCGGAACCTGCAGGTGTTCGGCATCGCCATACACCTTGGTATGGACAGCCGACTGGGGTGCTGCCGTTGCGGAAGTTCCGCCTGCGGTTGGATGAGAGAGACTTGTCATAGAGGTGGAGTCAGTACAAACTGGAAACAGGCGCCGTGCGACGAACGTCAACACGGCTGCTGCGCAAACAGACCCATAAGTATAGAAGCCACGCGCAGTTCCGGCAATGCCGAAACCGCGCGTGTGCTTTCTGTGAATGTTGTCAAGAATCCAAGCCGAATTCAACCGATCACGAACGGGCCTTCCCGGCCGCCTCCGGTGCCGCCGGGCGCTGCGCGGGTGCAGTTGCCGGAGTGGCGGACGAGGCTTTTTCGGCCTGCCCGAGCGCCCGACCCTGCAGTAACAGGACCGCCATCTCCACCTGCGGGTCAATGCCCTTCATCACCAGTTCTGCTGGGTCGCGCGGCTCCTTCGCCTTCTTGTCGACCACCGTACCGTTGGCAGGAGGCTCATCGCCGGGCGCCTTCGCCGATCCGGGAACCTCCACCATGCCGTCAGCCGCCTCTTCCGGAACATCGTCGGCAGAAGCGCGAATCTTGTTGATCTCCTCAATCTGATCAGGCGACAACTTCACTACATAGTCCGGCATGACTCCCCAGTCATCCGAACCGGGCTGCTTATGAACAAGCCGACCCTTGGTCTCGCCTGGCTTCGCTGGCAACAGGTAGTGCTGGACCGTGTACTTCACGTTTGCCTTGGCTTCTGGGCCACGGCCATCAATGTCATGCACTTCCTGCACACTGCCCTTGCCGAAACTGCGTTCGCCGATGACCACTGCCACGTCATGTGCCTCCAACGCACCGGAAACAATCTCGCTGGCACTGGCACTGCCCTCATTGATGAGCACCACGGTTGGAACATCAGCAAGCGGGGCACGCTGTCGCTGCGCTGTGAATGCATACAGCTCCTGCCCGTTGCGATCTTCAACACTGACAATTCGACCAGTACGCAAGAACGCATTGACAAACGAAACCGCGCTCTGCAGCAGTCCGCCCGGATTACCGCGCAGGTCCAAGATCAAACCGTTGATATCACGCTGCGTGGACATCTCGCGCATTGATTTCAGGAAGTCTGTGAATGTGTCCTCATTGAATCCAGTCAAGCGGATGTAGCCAATTCCGTCTTCCGGATCGACGTACCAGTCCCACTGCGGCTCAAAGCGCTCGTTGTAACCAGTCTTCTTCCAGCCTTGCACTGAATACATCTTGATGCGTTCGCGAACCAGCGGATACTCGAGCGGCTTCGCCTCGCCCTCACGGGTGATGCCCAGAGTGACGGGAGTACCTGCAGGTCCAGTGATGGTGTCAACAGCCTTGTCGAGCGGCCAGTCGGCGGTGCTCATGCCATTCACCGAGGCGATCTTGTCCTGTGGCTTGATGCCGGCGCGCTTGGACGGACTGCCATCAAGTGGATTGATGATGACGATTTCACGCTTCTCATTGTGACGAATGAGAATGCCCACGCCAACAAAATTCCCCTTGATCGCCTGACTGAAGCGACGCATGCGGTCCGGCCAGACGATCTCCGTGTAGGGATCCTCAAAGTCGTGCGTCATGGTTGCCATGGTGCCGTTTCCAAACTCACGGACAATCACTTCCACTGGCAATTTGACAGTCGCGTCGTTGGCTGCTCGCAACGCCGCGAACACCTTGTTGAAGGTCTTGGCATCTACTTCTTCAGCGCGCATCGCTGCAACTGACGTCAACTGATCGGTCACTGCTTGACCAAACGCACCGGTAAGCGTTGCGTCACCAAGCGTTGCGAACTTCTCCTTGAGCGCTGGCGTGGTGGCCAACTGATGCACCATGGAAAGCCCGCCTTCAATGAGCGGCTTCCAACCAACATTCTCAAGGTGTTGTGCTGCAATCTGCGTGAGTGCCTCGGCAAGGATTCGCTCGTTGATACCTTCGATTGTCTGCTTCCAGTCATCATCGCCCTTCTCATTGAAGGGCGCGAATGGCTCCTTGCGATCCTTCTCATCGAGGCGTTCGTATTGCTTCTTGCGCAGGTCGTACCACGCGTGCGGCGCGTACTCCAGCACCAGCATGACGCGCCGACTGACATCGGTCTCAAGCGCGTCGTCGTACTTCTGAAACTCTTCCTTCTGCGTTGAACCTTCATAAAGTGAACGAACGCGATTGAGAAGCTCCTCTGCGTAGAGCCAGTCACCGTCGGTGCGCGCTTTGGCGATCTTGGTATCAGCAAGTGCGATCGCCGCCTTGACACCGGGCGATGCCAAGTCCACCTTCCAGTCATCGGAAAGGAACTTCATGTACGCGGCGCCAATGAGCGCCTTGGTGGCATTGCCAGCAGCAACCGCATCGGACATCTCCTTGGCTTTTTCAATGCGCTGTTCGGCCACCTTCTTCGAAGTCGCGGCAACATGCTCATCGCGACGCGTCACTGATTCGCGCAGGCGCTTGGCAGCATCACTGGTGGCGTCGGCCGGGACGTGTTCCAAGAGCAGGTCAACCTGTTGGTGATTCCCGGTCCGGGCGGCGTTCCACAGTTGCTCACTCCACGGCTCGGCGGATGTTGCCGGCGCGGCGGGTGCGGCGGGTGGCACCGCAGCCGGCACCACGGGACGGGCGGGCGCTGCCGCTCCCTGAATCAGGCTGGCGAACGAGGACGCGCCGACGCAACAGGCCGCAACTGCCGCAATGGCGGAACTGCGGCGGGACGGGCTAGCAATTGGACGGGGCATGAAGAGGTCTCCGATGAACATGGGGTATGCGTCTTATACTTCGCCACAGTACGCGCTGTTCACATTGAAAATCCCTCTCGAATTCCTGAGAACTTCCAATTTCTAGTTCCCCTGATCCCGCCCGTCGCTTGAAGCGCCCCGCCAGTGCTGGTGTGGCGAGCGATTTGCCCTGCCGAGGCTGTGGCTACAACCTGCGCGGAGTCGACCAGGGGGCCAACTGCCCAGAATGCGGACTTTCCGTTCGGGACACGCTCGAAGGCGTGGCTGTTGAGGAAAGTCGGCGCGACGCAGCGGCCGAATCGCTGCGTTCCTACTCCAAGGCATTCCTGTTTGG
>CALQCP020000254.1 GCA_943329105.2 Chitinophaga pinensis
CAGCAGATCAAGAATTTCTATCCAGGTGCTGGTTCGAACGGCGGACGTGACATTCGTGGCCACGGCACGCATGTGGCCGGCTGCGCCGCGGGCGCAACCACCGGTCCTGCGCCGGGCGCGGGCATCATTTCGCTGGCAGTCACTGATGCAAAAGGAGATTTTGCATACTCCACCGCAGTGGCGGCACTCAACTGGATCGTCATACCCGGCAATGTGCAACTGCCGGCAGTGGTCAACATGTCACTGAGCGGCCAACACCGCGGCCTGTCGGCAGCAGTGTTTGAAGAGGCGATCTTTAATGTCATGTTGCAGGGCATCCCAGTGGTGGTGGCGGCGGGCAACGAGTCATGGCCAGCTTCGTGGATGTATCCGGCTGCATCGGCGTTCACGCTGACGGTTGGCGCCACGGACGCGGACGATCATCCCGCGGTCTTCTCTAACTTTGGACCGGATGTGAGTATCTGGGCGCCGGGCACGGGCATCTTGGCTGCCGACTGGCTGCGCGCACCCAATGGTCTCAGATTGGATCGCGGAACTTCCATGGCGTCGCCGATGGTTGCTGGCGTCGCCGCGCTCTACCTGCAGCGCCACCCGCCTACCACCGAAGAACTCAGTGCGCCGTTGACGATCGCTTCGCGCACCTACGTCGCACTGATGTCCGCGGCCGCGCGCGGCAAACTCACTGACCTCACCGACCCCGCCCGCGTGGCGCCCGGTGGCAACGCCACACTCGCCGGTTCCGCCAACCGCTTGCTGCAAGCGTGCGATCGTGTGGCGCCGATCACGTGCGCTGACGACGAACAATGGATCGGTGACTCAAAGTCGATCATTCTGGGCGACGGCATCACGCCGATCGACGCATCATTTCAGTGCATACGCAACGTGCGTCATCCGTCTGGCCCGGTGTCCATCACAGTGAACGCTGCCAGTATCGGGATCGCATTCCAGAACGGCTCGCCGGTTGGCGCCAACGCGCGCCTCGGCATCATCGATGCAGCCACTGGCGCGGTACTTTGGAACAGCGACCTTGCTTTGACGCAGGAAGCGATTGATGTCATGGCAGCCCGCACGGTCCGCTCGAGCAGTGTGGCAGGCGTGTACGTGATGTGGCAACCAGTCGCGACATCAGGCACCGTTGGATTCGGTTACGTGATGACGGCCAGCATGGGCGGCGGCAGCAGCTGCACTGGAGACCTGGATGGAAACGGATCCGTGGATGGAGCGGACATCGCCAAGTTGCTGGTTGGTTGGGGCGCTTGCCCAGTCGCGCCTCCAGCGTGCATTGCGGACCTGAACGGCGACGCTGCGGTAGACGGCCAAGACATGGCCATGCTGCTTGCGAATTGGGGCCCATGCGTGGCAAGCAGTGCACCGGGGTACGTGGCTGATTGCAACGGTAATCCAGTGCTGCGCAGTTACTACGGCGACGCATTCCGTGACGGCCCGAGCCCGACGGTGCGTCCGATGCGTCCAGATCCGATCAACGCGCCGAACGTGGTCTATCCAGTCACGCTTGATTGCGCAGCGCTCGGTTGGGATTCGGATGCTGGCAACCCAAACGTGGTGTCCTTTGACGATCCGCGCACCGGTGCGGGCACGCTGAGCAACGGTCAGTGCGGCCAGGCAACCATGGCGCAGTGCTATCAGGCGGGTGCGTTCTTCTGGGGCCGCGGAACAAATTGCGTCGGCGTACCGGGACTTGCATCGCTCGCAACGCTTGTTGGATGCGGTGATGGTGACGTGAGTTGCGGTCTGCCGATTGGCTCTGTTCAACCGAGTGCCGCGGATCCTGCAACGTCGATTGTGCGGCAGACGGTGCCAGCCGGTATCACCTCGATCAGCAGCATTCGTCTGATCGGCAATCCATTCAACATCGCCGGCTCGTCTTCGGTGAAAGTCACTGGCTACCAGTCGGTGCCAGGTCAACCGCGCTCCATGCCGACATCCGGCTTTGAAGTGCGCGTCACAGTTCGGTTCCGCGATGGCGGCGCGCCGCTGGTGGTTGATCGTCCAGCGATCATGCAGCCGTACGGACTTGCAGGTGAGCAGGTGGGCGTTCCATCAGCATCGCGTTTGCTCACCGTGACTGGAATTCTGCCGCCTTCTGGGCGCGAAGTTCTTTCGGTTTCTGTGCAAGCGATGCCGGAGGGGATCGACAGCATCTCATCGATTCGCTACATGTTGTGGGCAGGACGCGTGATGACCGCTGATGAACCCGGCGCTGGCGCGGAATACACGCCGGACGCTGGTGCGACGTGGTTGCCACTCCTGACACCAGAGGGCGCGCGATTCCAAGCGGCGATGTGTGTGGTGCGGTGACCGATACCAAGCAATCCCCCATGCCCCCGATTCAACGACGGCTGCAAGCAATTTGCGCCGTGCTCCTGTCGGTTCCCTTGATCGGTTCCGCGGCCAACCACGTCTTCAAGTGGGCCAAGCCGCCGATGAGTGATGGCTCGCGTGGTGCACAGATGTGGGAACTGATCCGTGACGGCGGCCTGATGGACTGGCTGGCGGTGGGGCACTTGGTGCTTGGCATTTTGCTACTCCTGCCGCGCACACGGTTCGCAGCGGGCCTGATGCAATTGCCGATCACCATCGGAATCGTCGCGTTCAACGTGACGATGTTCCCGCGGGGCATCCCCCTTGCAATTGGAATGCTCGTGTTGAATCTCGGCGTGGTGTTGAAGCTGCGCGACCTTCGCCGCCTGCTGGCGTCTTCAGCAGACTGAACGCCGCGGCGCGAGCGTTGTTACAACGTGGAAATCACGCAGATTGCACCGCTCATGGCCAGCATCAGCGTCGCCGGTACATACTTCACTACGCCATCGCCCACCTTCAGGTGCATGGCAACCGCGCCCAACATCAGTACGACAACTACTGCCGCCGCAGGCAGCACGACTAGCTGATACCTCAGTCCCACCAAGAGCAGCACGCCGCAAATGATCTTCAGGCCGCCGACAATGTAGAACATCGCCGCAGGGAGCCCATAGGTTGCGAACTCTTCCTTCAGGTTCTTCGCCTCGCCGCCGCGGTAGGAGGTGGTGCTCCCCCGACGCAGCAGCCACACATTTAAGAGACCGAGGCCGACGATGACTTGGAGAATGGGACCGATGAGGGGCATCATTCCATTAGGACATACCGCGACTGAAGTCCTCGTCGGGCGTACGATGGCTTCCTCATCCCCCGATGCAGACCGCCTTCGAAATCGCCCGTGCACTCTCCGCCATCGCGTTCCTCTTCTATGGGATCGTCTGCCTCTCCACATCGCACATGAAAGCGGAGTTTGAGCGCTACGGACTTGCTCGGTTCCGTATCTTGGTCGGCGTATCGGAGTGCCTGGGGGCGCTCGGACTGCTGGTGGGCTATTTCAACCGCCCCGTGCTTGTTGTGGCCGCCGCTGGTCTCATGCTCACCATGCTGCTGGGTATTGCCACGCGCATCCGTATCGGAGACTCGCTGGTCCGGACCCTTCCGGCGATCGTGCTGCTGATCCTGAACGCATTTGTGCTTGGGGTTGCCATTTCATAACCGGGTTGCGCTCCTTGCACCGCATCATTACTGCGGCAATGCTTGTGAACTGAGCTGCCTTGACGCCGACGCGCACACAGGGCAGGGGCCACGGAGCATGGTGATTCGCGGTCGCCAAGAGCAATTCATTTAATCCGGAATAATTGTCCTGTGTTACTATTCATTTATAATGACATTTCAAAGAAAGTTCGCGCTCATTGGGGTTCTTGTGGTGCTTGGATTTGCCACGATGTTTTGGACTGACCAAAGCATTGTTTCCAAGGTCATGGTGAATGGCCCGATCTACAACTTGCTGG
>CALQCP020000255.1 GCA_943329105.2 Chitinophaga pinensis
AACCACAACGGCGGCTGGATTGAGTTTGGTCCAGACGGCAACCTGTACATGGGTGTTGGTGATGGTGGCAGTGCCAATGACCCGGGCAATCGCGCGCAGAACTTGAGTGAGAAACTCGGCAAACTCCATCGAATCAAGCCTTCGACTGGCGGGGTCGCGCCGTACTACACCATTCCATCCGACAATCCCTTCGCCGGCGGCGCAACAACGGCTGACGATACGGTGTGGACCTACGGAATGCGTAATCCGTGGCGGTGCAGCTTTGACCGCGCGACCGGGGATCTTTGGATCGCAGACGTTGGCCAAAACGCTGTTGAGGAAATCAACTTCCAAGCAGCTGGAACTGGTGCGGGTCGCAACTACGGTTGGCGATGCACCGAAGGCAGTTCGACCACCGGTCTGACGGGCTGCACATTCGGTAGCCCAACACTAACTGCTCCTATTCATGTGTACAGCCATGTTTCCGGGACCACGGGCGGCTACTCAATCAGTGGTGGCGTCGTGTATCGCGGCTGCCGTATTCCTGACCTGCAGGGTACGTACTTCTTTGCCGATTACGTGAATGCCAACATTTGGTCGTTCCGTTACGTCAATGGTGTGAAGACCGAATTCCAGAATCGCAACGCGACGCTTGGCACATCAGCTGAGGGTGGCGTGGTCAATCAGGTGGTGGCGTTCGGCGAAGATCAAGACGGTGAGGTGTACATCGCCGATCACGGTGGGCAGATTTACAAGATCATTCCCGCAAGTGGTGATGGCCCGTGCATTCCGCCACTCGTTGGTGACTTGGATCTGAACGGTTTTGTCAATGGCGCAGACCTTGGTTTGCTGCTCGCTGGTTGGGGCGTCTGCGGCACACCGTGCCCAGGCGATCTGGACCACAATGGGTTTGTCGAGGGATTTGACCTCGGCGTCCTGCTGAGCAATTGGTCCATCTGATTCATTAAGCGAACTGCGCGCAGCAATCCTCGTAGAATCACGGTCGAAGGGAACCGTGATGCTTCTACACACCATTCGTAGTGCCATGACCGCCGCTGTCCTTGCCGCCTGCCTGATGCACGCGGGGCTGCAGTCAGTATCGGCAGCCGTTCCTCCTCCGGCTCCCGCCGCGCCGGCACAGGTGCCACTCATGGTGGAACCGCCCGTCGTGAATTTCGGGGTCGTCGCACCGGGCACCAAGCACCCCGCGCGCTTTGTGCTGCGCAACATCGGCAGTGCGCCACTTACCATCGAGCGTGCGCAGCCAAGCTGCAAGTGCACGGATATTTCCGACATCGCTGGCAAAGTCATCGCGCCTGGCGGAACCTTAGAACTGACCGCATCGCTGTTGGTACCCAAGTCGCCAGGCGACAAGGACGCCAAGGTGATGATTACCGTTGCTGGCTATCCCGGCCTAGTACTCGCCAACATGATGGCTGATGTCACGCAACCCGTCCGTGCTGCGCCAGCATTTGTTGACGCTCTCAAAGATAAGCAAGAGGGCGTGGTGCACCTTTCATCCATTGATGGCAAGCCATTCAAAGTCACAAGTGCGGGCGGACAAGCGCCACTCTTTGTGGGCTTTGATCCTGCCAAAGACGTTGCCCGCGCCGCGTATGACATTCGGTGGCGCGTGGCAGACATTTCGCCTGGAGCGCTTCCGCAGTGGTGGGTCATTGACACTGATCGTGCTGACTGCGCGCAGATTCCGCTACGCGTTCGCCATGAATCCACGGGCGGTCGATTTGATCCGGAGCGATCCGCGCGCTTCTGGTTTGCGCCCGAGAGCATCGTCCTTGCCGGCGTAGTGAAGGCGGGTACGCCGGTGGCACTTACCACCACCATTGAGCACTTGAATCCCGCTGCGCAGGGCCGCGTCACCGCTCCAACGTGGGGTGATGTGTCGGCAGTCACCGTTCCGGGCGCTGAGGGGACGGCCCGATTTATCTCCGCCACCAAGCGTGCGGGTGACTTTGTGGACATCGTCTTTGAGTTCACTGCAAAGCCCGGGCGTTTCGGTTCGTTCTACATTCCAGTGATGATTGAAACCCCCACTGGCAAGGGCCCCATCTTTGTTGCAGTGACGGTCACTCCGTGACTTTCGATCCGCAAACGATTTCCATGCAGGACGCGCCCGGCGTGAGCGCGTTACTTGATGCTGCGGCCGAGCGAATGCTTGCCGATCCGCTGCGCAACGGATCATCGGTGTTCCTTCCGCGCCGCGGTCGAATCTTGCTCACTGGTGATCTGCATGACAACCCAGTGCACTTCATGTTGGTGCAGCAGTTGGCAAAGCTCACCGCGTCGCCGGACAATCATTTAGTGCTTCATGAATTGATCCATGGCGACCGGCTTGTGAACGGCGTGGATCTCAGTTACCGCATGTTGTGCCGGGTTGCACAGTTGACGCTGGCGTTTCCTGGTCAGGTGCATGTGGTGCTTGCCAATCATGAATTGGCGCAGGTGTTTCGGCATCCTGTCTCCAAGGGAGCCGGGGACAACTTAGAACTCTTTGATGCCGGCCTGGACTGGGCCTTCGGCGACGATGCCGCTCTGGTTGACGAAGCGATCGGGCGCTACGTTCGTGCCATGCCGCTAGCGATTCGTTGTGCCAACGGGCTCATGCTCAGTCATTCACTGCCTGCGCCGCATGAACTGGCCGCCTTCGACAGCGGAGTGGTTGATCGGTTGCTGGTGGACAAGGATTACGCGTTGCGTACCGGCGATGCATGGCGCATGGTGTGGGGCAGGGGATGGGACCAGGAATTGCTGGACACGCTGGCAGCGCGTTGGAATGTTCGAACATTCGTTCTTGGTCATGCACTCGTTGAACATGGTGCTGATGCGCCGTTTCCAAATTTGCTTCTCTTAAACACTGACCATGAAGGCGCGCGCGTTGTAGCAGTCAATCTTTCCGAAGATGCGCCCACCGCCAATGAGTTGATGTTGCATTCTGTCCCGCTCTCTTCCTACGGCGCAACCGATGCGTGAGTCAATTCTTGCTATCGAAATCTCGCAACGCGCGGGCAGCATTGCGCTGCGTCCGCGCGCCGACGGTGGAATCTTTGAGATGGAGGTTCCGGCCTCCGATGATGCCAACGATCATCTCATGGCATCCATTGATGAACTGTGCCGGCAGCACGGTGTTGCGCCTGCTGGCCTTGCCGCCATTGCGGTGAGTTGCGGTCCTGGGGCATTCACTGGTCTGCGTGTTGCATGCGCTACTGCCAAGGCGATTGCGGATGTCACGGGTTGTGGTTTGGTGGCCGTACCGTCGGCCTTGGTGGTGGCGCGGACAGCGGTGCGTATGGGGCATCTTGGCATGGAAGAAAGTTGCACCGTTGCGCTGGCGTCCAAGTCGGGCACCGCGTGGTGCACCCACATGAGCAATGTTCAGGGCATGCCGCAGGTGCTATCGGCCGGGCTGTGTGCCGAGAGTGACGCGGAGTCGATTGCCTTCCCGCTGTTTGGCGACGCGCAGGTGCCGCCCGGGTTTGTCCGAGCCACCGTCGACCGTGGTGGGCTCCAACCGGCCCATTGGTCGGCCGCCGCCTGCCTGGAGGTTGCTGAGGCGCTCCTGGGGGCCGGGAAGCGCACCGACCCCCTGCACTTGGCACCGCTGTACCCACGCCCCGCTGAGGCCGTCACCCTGTGGGAGACGCGCCACGGGCTGTCCCAGGGGGCGTAAACGGCGTCCGAGGCAGCTTCGGCGGTCCGTACGGCCTGCGGCTCGGATGGTCTACGCCCTGAAACACCAGCTCCCGCCCCGTAGTTCCGTCTGCGCAGGCTGCCCGCTTCAGGCAATGTGGCCGTTCGCCGCAACGGTCGTGAA
>CALQCP020000256.1 GCA_943329105.2 Chitinophaga pinensis
AAAGCATGCAAGAGTGAGTGCCCATCAAACGTTGACATCTCCAAACTGAAAGCTGAATACACCGCGCAGGGCTACGCCGCTGCCGGTCGCGTGCCGTTCCGTGCGCGCGCATTTGGGCGTGTGCGCGGCATCAACCGATTGCTTTCGCGTCTGTGGCCGCTTGCCAACCTTGCCAATCGCATTCCGTTTGTGCGCACTGTGCAGAACTGGGTGCTTGGTATCGACACGCGCCGGTCCATGCCGTTGTACGCCGAGGGTCTTGACCGTTGGTACGCGCGTCGCGGCAGCAAGGCGGCGGCTGGTGCGCCAGCGGTGGTGCTGTTCCCTGACTGCTTCACCATGTATAACGAGCCGCGCATTGGTCATGCGGCCATCGAGTTACTTGAAGCATTCGGATACCGCGTCGTCTTGCCAACGCTCGGCTGCTGCGGTCGTTCGCTCATCTCTACTGGCATGCTTGCCGAAGCATCGCGCACGTGTCGCGCCACGGCCGAAGGCTTGATGCAAGTGATGGAGCGCGAACACGCCGTCGCCGTAGTCGGCTGCGAGCCAAGCTGCATGAGCGCCATTCGCGACGATTGGCTGGAACTCAAGATGGGTCTTGATGTGAAGCAATTGCGCGCATTGGCTGCACAGAGTTTCATGGTCGAAGAGTTCCTGGAGAAGCAGTGGGACGCGCACCCAACGCGCCCCGCAAAGCCTGCCTTCAACCCCGGCAAGCTTGCCTTGCACGCCCATTGCCACCAGAAAGCACTGTGGGGCGCAGAATCCAGCGCTGCGATCCTGCGTCGGTATTTCGGCGCGGAGCTGGAAGTCTTGCAAACGGGCTGCTGCGGCTTGGCAGGCAGCTTCGGATTTACCGAAGAGCGCTACGACCTCTCCATGAAGATCGCCGAGCAAGCAGTGCTCCCAGCCGTCCGCGCACGCCCCGGCACCATGGTCTGCGCCCCCGGCACCAGCTGCCGCCACCAGATCCACGACGGAGCAGGGCGCGAGGCCCTGCATCCCGTGGAAGTGTTGCGTCGCGTGTTGGGGTGACCGGGGGTGCTAGGCCGAAACCATGTCGTCACTCATGCGTGCTGCAACTTTGCAGCGCTGCACACTCGCCCTCACGCACATGAATCCGCCAACCACGCCGCCAGCTCCGCTTCTCGCACTTCACCGGCAGCGAGCCCGATGAACATCGTGTACGCCTCAAGCTCCGGCGCTTCAACGACGTAGCCGTTCATTTCCAAGAACACAAACGTAGCGATCATGGCGATCCGCTTGTTTCCGTCATTGAATGCGTGGTTCATCGCTAGACCAAACGCGAGCGAGGCAGCGAGTTCAATCACCGAAGCATCTGGCTCGTAGTTGGACTTGTGCACGCAGCGATGCAGCGCCGACTGCAGCAGTCCCTCGTCGCGGATGCCGTCGATGCCACCGTGCTCGGAAAGCGATTCGCGGTGCAACACCACTACCGCGTCGCGCGACAGGAACCGCAGGGCAGACTTTGCGGCGGTCATTCAGCCAACTTCCGAAGGGCGCTTCGGTAGCGCTTCATTACCGACCGACCGATGGTCAGTTGCTCGTCCAAGGCTGGGTCGAACGGCGACAACTCAATGCCCCGCGGCGTGACGAGCACGTGCAGGTGATCCCCCTTCTGGATGCCAAGGTGCGCAGCGAGTTCCTTGGGCAGAATCAATCCGAGGGAGTTGCCAATGGCGGTCACTTTTAAGGCGGACATGACCAGATTATAACATTCGTTAAACCCTTGGCAACACTTGCCTCCGGCGATTTCGAACGGCTGGAGCACCCCTGTCTACTTCGCCAGCATCTCCGGAGTCATCGAAGACTCCGTGCGCTGCAGAACCATCCGCAGGGCGCTTACCCCTCTTCGCCTCTTCATACACCGCGGCAGGTGGAGCGCGCAGATCCCAGACCAGGCCGCACCAAGACAGTGCTGTCAAGCCATAGTGAGTCAGGTCAATCTCCCACCAATAGAAGCCTTGGCGCTCGGAGCCTGGATAGCGGTGATGATTGTTGTGCCATCCCTCGCCCATGGTGATTAACGCGAGTGTCAAACTATTGCGACTGTCATCGGTGGTCTTGAAGCGTCTGCTACCAATCAGATGCGTCAAAGAGTTAATGCAGAATGTTGCGTGGTAGGTCAGTACTGTGCTGACAAAGAACCCCCAAACGAGCATCTGAAATCCAGTGGTACCGAGACTCGGAAATAACGCGTTCAGCGCTACTCCAAGAAAGTAAGTCGCCACACCAAGCGCAACTGGTGCCACATGGTGATACTCATTGAGCCAACACAACTCACGGAACTTGGCCAAATCCTTGACCGCGTCGGTATCTGTCTCAAGATGTTGGGGCGAAAGCACCCAGCCAACATGTGACCACCACAAGCCACGGATGATCGGGGAGTGAAGATCTTCAGGTTTATCTGAGTGACGGTGATGATGACGGTGATGCGCAGCCCACCACAGCGGTCCTTTTTGAGCAGCGCTCGCGCCTACAAATGCCATGACAAACTGAAACACTCGGCCCGTTTTGTAACTGCGGTGCGAGAAGTACCGGTGGTATCCCCCGGTAATCGCAAACATGCGAATGAAGTAAAGCGCCATGCAAACCGCAACCGCCACCCAGGAAACTCCGGTTACGAATATGAACAAGCACATCAGGTGCACAGCGGCAAACACCACCGCACTGATGACATTGGAAAAACTAGTCTTCTGTGCTGTGGTGTCTATGTTCATAGCAATACTGTGTAGAAACGATGCCGTCACTGGAACGAGCCCGGTGTGCGGCACAGCAGTGTAGGAGCGTCGTTGGCTGGTGTTCCAACAATAGACACTTCAGCGCTAACTTTTCATCATCATTGTGACCAAATGATTGGTGCGAGGTGGAGTGGGCTTGTGCTCGGATACATGGTTGCATGGCACCGCCACGTAGTTACACTTTTCCAGCTCATGCACCATGCAAAAAAATCCATCGGTTTACGAATGACCCGGACGGCCATACTGATCGGATTGGTCAGTGCCAACCTTGGCTGGGTAGCCACCGAGCCGGTGGATGAGGTGAATATATTTCTTGGCACGGACTGGGATAGGCGCTTGGACCTGACCACCAGCGCGCAATGCACGCCAGCAGCGATCCGCCCGTTTGGCATGATCTCCCCAGGGCCGTTTAACGAGCAGTACACCAACAGCGGATATTCCCACGCAAAGAAATCGCTGATCGGTTTCAACCACACACACCTCTCCGGAGTGGGCGTTGGGTCCTATGGGTTGATCACGCTGTTGCCTGTCACAGGGGACAAGGGATTAGGCACGGTAGTGACCAGCCCTCCTGAGAAGCGCTCCGCTGAGCCTGGGTATTTCAAAGCTGAGTTGGAGGAGGACAAGATCACGGCAGAGATGACCTGCACGAAGCGGGCCGCCATTCATCGCTATACCTATCCGGCGGATGCGAGGAATGAGCGAGTGCTGCTTGATCTGAGTCGGGCCATTTTCAATGACAGTAAAGGAAAGAAACCCGAGGTCTTCGACGGCGAGGTTTCTCTTGTTGGCGATCGAGCCCTGCAGGGTGTGGCTCACACCACCTCTTGGAGTGAGCACCGGACCTGGTTCTATATTGAATTCAACAAGCCGTTTACCTTTGAGAAACTGGACAGCAAGGGTGGAATTGTTCAGTTTGCCAAGGACGATGCCTCACCAGTGCTCGTGAAGGTGGGCATCTCTTACGTCAGTGAACAGAACGCCCGTGAAAATCTCCAAGCAGAGATTCCTGGTTGGGATTTTGACGCCGTTCGAGC
>CALQCP020000257.1 GCA_943329105.2 Chitinophaga pinensis
AACGCCGCCGCGCCATGCCACGACGCTGCCAGGAGCGGCATGGATGCCAGTTCATGCGCGGACATCCCAACGGCGTCACACAGATCACGACACGCCGCGAGCATCAGTCGAGGCAGCAACGCAAATCGGCGCGTTCGCGCACGATCAAGAAGCGGCGCGAGCGTCTCTTCGGAAACGTCGCGAGCGCCGCACGCAGCAAGTCGCTGCAGACCGGCCAATCCACGACCACCGGCGGTGACGCACCCGATCGCTCGGATGACCACGCGGGGAGCACATCCCACCGGGGCTGACGGCGCTTCTACCAGCGCTTGGTCGCCGCGAAGCACTGAGACGGCAACATTGGCGCCCCCGAAGCCGGCCGCCAACACGGTCACTCGTCGCGGCTCGCTGTGGCGCGGGTTCTGTTGCAAGAGGTCAATGTCAGGGAATGCGTTTCGATCAACGGGACGTCCCAGTCCTGCGGGAACGAATCCAGCATCCGCGCATGCAAGCACCGCCAACAACTCTAAAGCCCCCGCCGCACCGAGGGGGTGACCGAAGCGGCTCTTCAGCGCAGTCACTGGCACTCGCGGGAGGTCTGCACCAAACGCTGCGCGGTAGGCCTGGTACTCCGCTGCGTCATTTCCTGCGGTGCCGGTGGCGTGTGCAATCAACAGGTCAGGAAGTCCCTGAGCCACCGCCGCTGCGAGCGCGGTAGCAGCACCCCGCCCCTCCGGATGCGGTTGCGTCAGGTGGTGTGCATCACTCGACTCGCCAATGGCCTCAATGACTGCAATGGGAACTTCTCCGCGCGCATGTGCGTCGGAAAGCAAACGTAGAACGACCAACGCACATCCTTCGCCAAGCTTCATGCCCTCACGATCTTCAGCGAACGGACTGAGCGGTCCGGTGGCCACCAACTGCAATGCTGAGAAACCGCCGTATGCAAACTCAGAAATTGGGTCGTATCCACCAGCAATGACGCAGGACGCTTCTCCGGAGCGAAGCAACGCACAGCCGTGCGCGATGGCACTCAGCGCCGAGGCACACGCACAGGAAACGGAGATGGCACCGCCTGCAATAGGCAGACCATCTATCGCTCGACGCAGCACGGATCCAGCAGGAATTCCTGCATACGAATGCAACGCTTCGGTTGCACGATCGGCACCTTCCAATCGCATGGCCGCGCCACAGTGACGCATACCCGCGAGCGTGGTACCGACCACCACCATGGCCCGGCTTGGATCCACCCCGATGGTTGCCGCTGGGTCATCGCCAAGCAACTGCGTAAGCGTGCGCCGGAGCAACTGCTCGGCGCGGTCATCATGATGGACGACCTCTGGAGTGCTGGCATCTTCGCGCGCCATGTCGTCGTGCGTACCGTGCCGATTACCAATGGGTACCTCCCCGACGCCCGCCGCCACCGCGGGAACCTGTTCCAACATGTCCGAAGGTCCAACACCACTGCGATCCGTGCGCAACGCATCCACCATGGCTGCAATATCAGTGCCCATGGCGCCGCACGCTGCCGCACGAACAATGGCAATGGCGGAGCTCATGAGCGCGCACTCCGCGGCGCAATGACCAGCGCCACCACGGTTGAAGCGATCGACATGGCCGCCAGCAAGGCGATGGACTGCCCATCAAATCGCCCGTCAATGGCTGCACTGCACGCATCGATCGCCCATGCTGGGAACAGCCAGCCGCCAACGGAGGCGATCGATGTAGGCAGCAATATGCGTGGAATCATGCTTCCGGAAAGCGCGCTCAGTACCAGGGTGATTACTGGAGCAATAGCAACAAATCGAGCGCGAGATCCGCACAGCGCGGCCAGAGCGACGAAGAATGCCGCACTGGTGACAGAGGCAACCAAGCTAGCGAATAGCAAGGCAAGCACGGATCCAGGGACCAACTGAAATGCCAGCGCCGCCCATGCCAGTGTCAATGCCAACTGGCACCAGGCGATGACCGAAATCGCCACGATGCGCGCCGCAGTGGAAGCGGCAGCACTGACGCCAAGTGAACGCAATCGATCCTGCAAACCTGATGCATCATCACCAAGGCTTCGCGACGCAATGGAAGCGGATGAGAACATGATGAAGATCAAGGCTATGCCTGCTGCGCTGCCGCGAACCAACATGCCGTTGAGCGATGTCACTTGCACCGTGACCGCGGGAAGATCCACTGCAAAGGCGCGTGCGTTGGCTGCGTTTACGAGCTGCAGCGCAGCATCGGAAGCACCTGGGAGCGGCGAAGCGGCTTCCACAAGGACGCGTGGATCAGTACGACTGAATCCACTGGGAATGTGCACCGTTGCTAATACGCCATGGCTACTTAGTTCCGAGCCATGAACTTCGGAAACATGCACGCGTTGCATGGCGCACGACTGCATCGCCTCCGCAAAGAGCCGCGCGTCAGCGCAACCCGACTCATCAACTACGGCAATTTCAAATCGAAATCCATCAGTGGCCTCTAAGTGCTGGTAGAACAGCGCAATCAGCGAAAAGAACGCCAACGGAGCCACCAGTGTCAAGATCGCCGCGACGCGGTCGGCCACAAATGAGCGCAACATGGCCAAAGTCAAGGTAATCACTTCCGCGCCTCCCGCACTTGCATAAACGCCATCCATTGCGATGGATGCTTACGAATGGCCGTTTCCAGTGCAGCTACCAATGCCAACTGCGCCGGGTGCGATGCAACCTCCGAAGAGCGGAGGGATTCAACTTCGCAATAGATGGGCGCCATCATTTCAACTTCCAACTCGTGCCCATGTCGGTAGCAGAAGGTCGGGACGATCGGAGCGCCACAAGCCAGCGCCAATCGAGCGGCACCGGTGGGGAGCATCGTGTCGTGAGCACCTAAGAATGGGATTCGCGAACCCTGCTGCATGGGCATGACGCGGTCGGCATGCAATACCACCACTTCATTGGCGCGCAATGCGTCCTGCAGCGCCGCCCATGCAGACACTCCATCGCTCACGGCATGTTCAATGATGCCAAGTGACTGTCGCAACGCACTGCGCGCTCGTTCAAAGCGCGGCAGCGGATCCGGATGGAACAGCACATGAATGCGTGACTCAAACTTTCGCAGTAGCGCGATGGATGGTTCAAAGGCACCCATATGTGCGCTGGCTACCACCAACCCACGTCCACGGTCACGGGCGGCGTGGTACTGCTCTTGGCCGGAGAATCGCGACACCCGCGCCGCAAGCGCATCAACGGTCACTCCCTCTGACAGCAAAATTTCCGCAATGGAACGCTGCATGTTCAGGAGCATTTCCGTTGCTACGGCACGCACCTCTGCTTCAGCAGCCTGCGGACCAAGGGCCAATCGCGCGTTTTCACGCAGGGTACGGCGCCAGAACGGGACCGCAGCCATCCCGCCGATCGCGACCGCCCGACCCATGAGCGGTGCCAGCATTGGTAGGGCCTGGATGGTTCCAAAGTACATCTGATCAATCAGCATCCGCGCGGGGTGATAGGCGGCGAGCGTCATAGACACACCTCCACGCGCGGCGTAGTCGCTGCCAGACCCTGCATCCACGATGCGGCATGTGATGCAAGTATCACCGTGCCACGCCGCTGCAACACTCCCTCAACAGTGCGCACCAACGCCTCGCGACCAAGCGCATCAAGTCCGGCGTCTGGTTCATCCAACACAAGAACGATGGGCGAATGAATCACTGCGCAAGCGAGCGCGGTCCGCCGCTTCAAGCCGCCGGAGAGACGATCAACCCGATGTTGGGCGTGCTCTGTCAGGCCAAAGTCCACCAGGCAACGAGCCACCGCGCTCGATCGATCGACTGCGGGCAC
>CALQCP020000258.1 GCA_943329105.2 Chitinophaga pinensis
CCACCACTGACGGCTCCACGCTCACACTCGGTGACCTGGAGAATCTGCGCGGACAACTCGCCGTTCTTGAAATGCTGCGCGACCAAATGAGCATGCAGCTTGGCCTTGCCAAGAACCCAGAGCATTGGTGGCTCTTGGTGAAGGAAGCACAGGACAGCGGCATGATTGGTGGCATCGCCGATGGTCGCAGTTACTTGGATGGCGCCGCAGTGCAAGCACGCATGCAGCCCGACGAACTGCTCGGACGCCTGTGCGCCAGCTCGCGCCAGCAACCGCAGGTAGTGCTGCAAACCCTCGCCAATCTGCGCGGCGTTGAACGACTCATCAGTCTGAATATCGGCGCTGGCCGACTGTCGGAAGCACGCACGCGCCTCGCGGCACGCGAACTCCTCACCGATGTTTCCTGCGACGTGGTTCCGATCGATGCGAACATCGTCGGCGATGTCGTTCCTGTTGGCTCACCAACTGCCGATCAACTCACTGCGACCTTTGAGAAGGGTAAGACCAGCGTTCTTGGCGCTGGCCCCGGCGGTATTGGCTACAAGTTCCCAGACCGCGCCAAGCTGGAATGGATCGTCATTCCTGCCGGCGATGTCATCCGTGGGCTTGCCGCAGATCCGGCCCTTGGCGCTGTTGAACTGCGCAAGGAATTCCGCAAGAATCCCGGCGCATTTGGCGTCGCTGCTGCTGACCTGACCCCGGATAAGCCCGCTCCGAGTTACGAAGCCTATGCACCCAAAGTGCGCGAGGCCGTGGAGCGTCGTCTCCTCAAGGATCGCATGGAACGCGCCAGCAGCGCTGTGCGTGACTGGTCGCGCATTTCGCTCAAGGACGTACCTGTTGAGGGTGGCATCTACAAGTTGCCCGCCGATTGGAAGACGCGGCAGCCCGCACTTGCAACGCTTGCTTCAGAGCTTGCACAGAAGTTCTTGATCCCAGCTCCCGCCGTCGTCAGTACTGGCGATGCGTGGTTCACTGCCTTGGACCTCGACAATCATGTAGTCCTTGGCAAGACCACCACGCAGGAGTTTGGACAACCGATGCGCATCGGCGAGCTCATCAAAGAGCTTCGCGATTTCAATAAAGACGGTCGTCTGCCGGTGCAATCAGGGGTCATTGGACCAGTTGTCAAGACACCCAACGATGACCTGATCATCTGGCGCATCACCGAAGCGCAGGCTGCACACGAGCCCTCATCCATGGACGAAGTGCGCGATGCCGTTGTCCGCGATGCCACCGCGCAGGCCCGTTACGACGCGTTGGTTCTAAAGGCCGCTCAGATTGGCGAAGAAGCAAAGAAGGACGGTCTTGATGCCGTCGCCAAGACGTACGGATCGAGCGTTGAGAAGGCGCCAAGCGTGCACCTTGCCGATCCCGCAGTGTTGCGTCAATACGGGATTCGCTTCCCAGGAACCATGCCCAAAGCTGGCCAAGACTTGGATGCGATTCGAGCCGTGCTCGCCAAGGCGGTGTCACTGCCAACAGCCAACCCGATCAACACACTGCCAGATGCTGATCGCACCCTTGTGGTGCCAGTGCCTACCAAGTTGACCATCATGGTGGTTCGTATCAACGACGTGAAGCCCCTCACCATTGAGGACTTCCGCGCCCTTGAAGCTGGCGGTTCACTCCGCGGCGCCATGGCACAGGACGAGCCCAAGCTTGACTGGAAGGTTGCGTTCGGCAAGGACGCGGTTGCCAAGCGCACCGGCTTTGAATTGAAGAATCCCAAGGGACCGGACCGCGTGATGAGCCCGGACGCGCCTGCGTTCTGATTGATCACCAACTGCCCCGCCATCCGCACGTTTGAGGAGCTACCCGTGAACTCGCCAACCCCAACGCCGACTCCTGCCACCGCCGCTACCCCAGCTCCGGCCGCAAGTCCTGCCGCGACTACCGATGCAGTGCCGAACATTTCCTACGACCTCTTCGCCAAGCTCGACCTCCGGGTCGCCACCGTGGTGAAGGCCGAGGCGCACCCGAACGCGGACAAACTGCTCAAGCTCACGCTTGATGACGGCACTCCAGCCGGGCGCCAAGTATGCGCGGGCATCAAGGCGTGGTACGCGCCAGAGCAGCTCGTTGGCAAGCAGGTCATCATCGTTGCCAACCTGGAGCCGCGGATGTTGCGCGGTGAAATCAGCCAAGGGATGGTGTTGGCCGCAAGTGACCTGAAGGACGGACCGGATGCGCGGGACGTCATTGTCTTGACGGTCGACAAGCCGGTGAAGCCGGGCTCGAAGGCGAGCTAATCAGGTATGACCGTGCGGGGGCGCTAGTGCATCACGGCTGCGTGCTGCCCTGCATTGTGGCATTACGCCGACGTACTGTCCGCATTCGCCTTACGAGGACGGCCGCTGAGCGCGGCCCAGTCCTCTCCGGCGCCTGCGGCCAGGATGGGTTGGTGGAGATCAACAGACTGCGGTTGTTGGAGCGCG
Source organism: Chitinophaga pinensis (assembly GCA_943329105.2). Lineage (GTDB taxonomy): Bacteria > Planctomycetota > Phycisphaerae > Phycisphaerales > SM1A02 > UBA966. The sequence continues at coordinate 2,439 of CALQCP020000258.1, forward strand.
CCAACGCACACACGCCCCCAGACGCGGAAGCGCCAGGGGGCGTGGAGTGTGGACACTGGCCGAGGCCAGCGTGGAGTGCAGAGTGATGTCAGGCGCGACGGCGGCGAGCGCCGACGAGACCAGCGACGCCGAGAAGCGCGAGAGCGCCCGGCGCGGGAACGGCACCCGCCGCAATGCCCTGATTGGCCACGGTGTTGTAGCCCCACTGGCTCATCTCGAATCCAGGCGCGCCGTAGCCAGAGCCGCCGGTTCCCAACGCCCAGCCGTAGTTCCAGTCCGTGCCGCCATCGGTGGAGAACCGGAACCCGAAGTAGCCGGACTGGCCGTAGAACTGACCGCCGGTGTAGGTACCGGCAGCATAGGTAGTGCCGCTGACCGTGAAGGGGTTAGCTGAGTAGCGGTAGTACGTAAACCCCAGATTCAAGGTCGAGCTCGTTGCCGCCCAGCCACTGGAACCGGCGCTGGCCAGCGCTCCCAGCGATCCATCGATCGCGAAGCCCGATGCGACCTTGTTGACGGTGTTCGTCTGAGTACTGAAGCGGTTCGCCGTACCGGACGCTGCGGTCGCGACGCTCTGACCGTACAGTTGGAAGATGAACGGCGCGCCTTCAGTAAAGTTGCCATCGCTCCCGGAGGTGTATGAGGCCGTGGCGTAGCGCCCCTTGGCATCGTTGGATACGTTAGCGAATCCGGCAATCGGCGTCTCACCCACATTGCCTGCCCACTGTCCCGACGCAAAGATGAAGAGGTCAGTGTTTGCACCGGACGCGGTCGATACGTCCACTACGTCAGGCGACAATGACGTCACGATCGCCGCATTCGCTGAACCGGCCACGGCCGCAGCAACACCAACCATCGAAGAAATGAAAGTCTTGTTTCGCATCTGAAACTCCATGCTGGGCTCTCGCCCGGTTGGCCCACACTCCCGTGCAGGCGTGACAAAGCCGAGACCGTCGGCGCGGTTGTTCGACGCGTTTGCTCCACCGGAGCAATCGCTTCTTGAATTGCGTTGATCATTTGCAGGCTTGACCTGCGGATGATGTCACGCTCCACATACAAGAACGAAATCCCCCCCCCACCCATCATGCATTTTTTGAGATTTTCATCGTGAGTGAAAAAGCGCGGTTCTGACTGCGCTACGACTGAAAAATCTTTCCGGGCCGCCTACGGCCAGAGGAACAGGTTCCAGTCCCTGGTGTCCACGTGACTTCAGTGTTCGAGCCCCCGCAGTGAGCACGGGATCCTCGGTAAGCGGCGTGTGAAACTGAGAAGTCCGGCAGTTGGACGTACGCCCCGTGGGTGCCAACCGGACGAACAGTTTCGCCCGAGGCTAAGCGGAA
>CALQCP020000259.1 GCA_943329105.2 Chitinophaga pinensis
CACCACGCTCAGGGGCGGGGTACCGATGAGCGCACTGCAATCATGGACCATTGGCGGCGTGCCATTCGTCCTGGGTATCAGCCTGACCGCATGGTTCATCTGGCGCACCTGGCGTCGCACCGGAACCGGAACCGACGGCGAACGCGCGGGCGCACGCATGCGGCGCGCGATGGTGGTTCCCGGCGGCGTGCACCTCTGGTCTGGCGAACCAACGCTCGATGCCAAGGCGCGCAGCCTGGCCGGCGGCGACGTGCGCGACGTGCGCGGTCGACGGCACATTCCGCTCTTTCGAAAGAAGGGCGCGGCGGAGACCGGCGCGATCGACTTCGTCACGCCCATCATCCTGTGGTCCGCTGGCGACGTGAAGCGGCAATCGAATATCACTGACGGTCGACTGGCGGGCACCATCTGGCTGGTCTTGCCACCCGGCGTGCCCGCCGACGTGATCGCCCGCGACATCGAGCGCACCCTGCGCCAGCCCGCCGCCGATACGCCCGTTCACGTGGATATCACCAGCGGCATGACATCGGTGCCAGCACCGATCGTGCATGGCGATCCGAATCACCTGGCGGTCCCTGAAGCGGTCACCGCCAGCACACCGGGCGATCGCCCCATCTGCCCGCGCTGTAGTTATGGATTGCCGGTGGATCAGCCAGGCCCGTGGTGGGAGCCACTCCCCGCGGCCGTCACCTGTCCCGAGTGCGCATTGAGCATGCCGGCGGGCGCCGTGGTTGTCAACGGTTGGCAGAATGCATCACAGGCGCAGATGAAGCGGGGTGGGTTGGGTAAGTGGATCATCATTGGCGGCGTGTTCTTCACGGTGTTACTTGCGGTTTCGATCGTCCTGATTGCCCGGCAGATCTCTGCTGTGTGGGGCGGCATCTTGCAATTCGCCGCGTTGTTTGGATTTCCGTTTCTGATTATTGCCGCCATTCGTTGGAACACGGGCATCATCGCGCGGCCGCGCGTTCGCTTTCAGCGTGGCACGGAAACGTGGATCGCGGAGGCCGGCCAGTTGCGGATCGTCACGCGCGGCAAGCATGATGCCCGCGAGACAGTGATTCCCGCGCGCGGAATTTCCACGGTCACGTTTGGCCAGCACTTCGTCTCTGACAACTCCATACCATTGCAGACTGACAAGTTGAGTATGCGCGGCACTGCAGCGCAGCTTGGTCTTGCTGGCGAGCGGCACTTGTCGGTGCCGCTCCCCGCGGAAGTGGATCAAGAGAAGGTGGTTGCCAACATCAAGTCGGCGCTGGCATCTTCCGTGGCAACTTAAACAGATTTACGCGCCCGGCTGATCGCCGCGCTCATCGCCACGCTCACCCCCACCCCAAACACGCTCGCGAATCCGCTGCGCCAACGCCTCCGCGCCGCCCTCTGGAATCGCGTTCAGCGTAATGCTCGCCAGCTCCCGTCGGACTTGGTCGGACGCAACTAGTCGCATGCGGCCGTTCTTCGGGCTCGGACCGATCGCGGCAATGTGCCCGGCCGGAATGTCGCGCGTGAACTCTGCCGTTGGCTTGGCTTTTCTGGTGAAGTGCCGCTCTGTCACGCGGATTCCATGTGTACCGACGTCCCACCGGCACAGTGCCAACTCGCGACGGTGTGTGCGGCGGATCAGCCATATGGTGAGCGCGAGCATGATGGCGAACACCACCAAGCTCATGGCGCCAAACCAGATCAGCCAGGGCGCAACCGCTGGCCTGCCACTCTGCCAACGTGTAACCGCCGGGAGCGCGCACGCCATCGCCCCGCCGAACGAGAAAGTCAGCGGGATGCAGAATAGCCTGATGATCTCCATCTTCGGCGCCGGCGACGCCCGTTGTGCATAAAGCGATCCCTCGACCGCCAGCGGCGGCACGCCAGCGTGGCCATCGGTCGCATCTGCCACTGCCACCCCATCATCACTTTCCGTTTCAGCCATACCGATCGTCCGCCGGATCGATCGCGCGATCGCGTCGCCGGCGTCGAGCACCGCGCTCGTCCGGTCACGGCCGGGTTGGCCGGGCTCACCCTTGGTATCCAGATAAATCATCACCGTGTGCATGTCCGCCCGCCGCCCGGTGGCGTCACGGAGCCAAACACTCGCCATCAACTGTGCCACCGCACGGTCGCCGCTACGCCAGCGGTTCCAATGGTCTTGCGGGCTGTACACACGGATGTTGCGAATGTCGGCGGCCTCGTGCCGGTATAGACCCGACAGGTGCGATTGCAGCCACGACACCTTAGCCTTGGCACCGTCGGTTGACGTGCGGACTTCAGCACCGCCGCCGACCGATCGCACGCCGGCGTCCGTCGTCTCGCCGCTGAACACCTCGAGCGCTCCCGGTACGCAAAGCCAGCGCCTATCCCAAGACACCGGTGCTCGCCCGTTACTGCCTTCGACCGGCGTCCACTTCCGCCACGCCGCCCAGATGATGAAGCCCAATCCCACCAAAGGCAGCGTACGCATCGCGTTCCACACGGTGTATCCTGCGGTGCCTTGCTGAACGAGCGCAGCCACGCCTTGAAATCCGATCGCCAGGCAGTACCCGGATGGCGCGAGCGCAAGCAGTATCTGCCGCATCCGCCGCCGACTCGTCAGCGGCTGCGCGCCTGCTTCCGTGGAACTGCCCACCAGCATCCGTGCGCCCTTGGGAATTTCGAACGCGCACTCCGGGCAGCGCACATCCGCCGTGAACTCACCAAACTGATCTGCTGGCACCCCCGGCAGGGGACCAAGCGCGTAGTGACAGCGCAGGCAGTAGTGCATCGTCACATCGTAATGGGGCTACAGCTTCTGCGCCGCCCGCACCGGCTTGACCACCGTCATGGCGTCCTGCGTCCGGCGCATTTCCTCCGCCGCAGCGAAGTCTTCGCCGAAACGCACCAAGCGCAAGCTGTTCGCAATCACAAACACATACGCCGTCGCCTGATAGAACGGGGTCACCCAGATATCAATGCGACCAGTTGCCGCAAGCGCCAGTCCAACCAGCGCCAGCAACAGACTGGCACCAATATTCATAGCCACAATGCCCTTGGCCTTGCGCGCCAGTTCCAACAAGAACGGAATGCTGCGCAGATCATCATTCATCAACGCAACGCCTGCGCTGTTGGTTGCAATATCACTTCCAGAAAGACCCATGGCAACGCCAACATCCGCGCTTGCCAACATCGGTCCGTCATTGATTCCGTCGCCCACTACCAGCGTGCGATTTCCCTTGCGGATCAGGTACTTCAATTCCTCGTGCTTCTCCTCAGGCAAGCACTCAGCTTCAATTGCATCGACGCCCACGGCTTCGCCCACGCGCTTTGCCACATTCAGGCGGTCGCCCGTGAACATCACCACGCGGCGCACTCCAAGACGTCGCAGTTCAGCCACCGTCTCCGCCGCGTTGCGACGCAACTTGTCCTCAAGACCAACCGCACCCAAATAGCGATCGCCGAGCATCACGTGCACGCCGCTCATGCCTTCAAGCTTCTCTTCAACCGATTTCACCTGCGCCGCAGCGCCGGCGTTCAATTCTGCAATCCACATACCGCGCCCGGCAAACACCATGCCCGCTGGCGTTGATGCCTGCACGCCGCGACCAGGAATTTCCTTGTAGTCACTGACGGCAATCGGCGCAATGCGTGCGCGCGCCGCTGTGTCCATGATGCTGCGCGCGAGCGGGTGATTGGAACTCTGCTCAGCATCCGCAGCCGCTTGCAACAACGCAGCGCCGTCCGCACCTTCAGC
>CALQCP020000260.1 GCA_943329105.2 Chitinophaga pinensis
CGAACGGTGACGGCCGCCGCCAATGATCGCAGCGCGGAACTGTTAGAAATCATTGATTCAGTGCCACCTGCGCCGATGCGCGGAAACGATAAGCGTGACTTTGACTCGGCGCGCAGCAATGCGGCCACGCTGCACGGCGAAGTACTGGTGCGCACCACGTTGCGCCCTGCTCTTGAGCAAGCCAAGTCCGCAACTTCGGCACGAGCGGCCCGTGAGGTGTTGCAACGCCTGCGCAATGATCCGCAACTGGCGCGCATACCGGCCCCAAGCGGCGCGCGCGCCTTGGCTGAAGCGCGCAGCCGCGTGTTGGAACGCATTGCGGAACTGGACGCGTGGGAGATCGGCGTGCGCGGTGTCACCGAGGCGCTGAATGCCGGCTTGCCTGGATCCGCTGCGGCGGCGCTGGCACGGTTGCCATCCTGTGATGATCGGACCGCTACGGAACTCACGGCCATTCGCGCGGAATTTCCAGCGCGCGCGGTGGCGTCATTTATTCAGGGGGCCATCACCGCGGTTGACCGTAGCGACTGGAGTGCACTGGCCTCCCTGGCCGACCAAGTGCGCCCAGGGACGGTTGCGTGGATGTCGCTCGATGCACCCGCACGCGCCACGATCGCACGCAGTATTGAGCAAGTTGACTTGCGTGTTGACCGTGGTCTCTATCAACAATTTGCCCGGGAACCACGGGTGGAATTGGCGGATCGATACCTGCAGGCTTGGCCGTTAGTCAATCGTCGCATGGCGCCCATTGTGATGGCGTGGCGTCGTTCCGCGCTGGCAGGCAGGACAACCTTGGCAATGATTGGCGTGCGCTGGAGCACCACGGGTGCCGAATCGCCCGTGGTTGGTCTGGAAGACCGCCCCGATGCGCGCGTAGAAATTCGAATTGGTGGCGAGACGGTCATGATTGCCGACGCCGCTGATATCCGCGAGGGCGAAACGTCTCGCTTTGAACCAATGCCCGAATACGAATGCTCCATGCTGCCAGCCGAGCCACTGCGCGTTGCAGGCGAAGCGCGCATTGATCTGCGCGATGCACTGGTGACGGATCCGATCGCCGTTGGTGCCGTCACCATGGCAGTGCGCGACTGGCGAGCGGCCCGCGTGGTGGAGATTCCTGCAACCGACGCCACATGGGGCACACGTGCGCATCAGGTACTGTTTCGCGTGTGCATGCCGGATGCTCCGGCGCTACCCCCGTTTCCTGCCGCCGCGCGGTAGCGACCAGCTCGCGGCGTAGCCCGAGCGACCAGCTCGCTGCGTAGACCGAACGCGACACTCATGATCGCGGTACCCTGCCCGGCATGAACCAATCGTCACAACCTCCATTCGTGCCGTTTGATCCAACGCCTCCAACTGGTCCGGGCGCATCCGCCTCAGTTGCACAGGGAAACAACGATTCAAATTCAACATGGCCCGGTTGGATCGGTGGCATTTCCATCGCTATTGGTGGATTGACGCTCTTGGCAAGTTGCTGCGGTATGGCGGGCATCTTCTCCATGAAGCTGTTTTCTGGCGCCATGCCGATCAAATTTCCTGATGCGCCGCGCGCCATGATGCTCGGTATGGGCGTTGACTTGGTGGCATCGCTGATCCTGAGCACACTTCTTCTGCTCGGAGGCATTGCCACCCTGCGCCGTCGCTCCTCCGGACCGCGGCAACTGCGTCGCTATGCGTTTATTCGTGTTGGATTAGCGATTCCGCTTTTAGCGATCGGGTTCTGGATGCTTGGACCTGCTTCGGAGTGGCAAGCCGGCTTTGTACGCGCCACCAATGAATGGAAAGAAACTCAGAAGCCACCGCTGCCCGTCAGTGAGGACGAGCGCGCGGGCGAAATTCCTGGCGAAGCAACCGTGTGGCAGCTCATTCAAGTGGGGGGCGGCTGCATCATTGGCTTGATCTATCCAACCGTCATACTCATCGTGCTTGCGGCACCACGCCGTCGCGAAGAGATTGCACGCTGGGAGTCATGATTCGGAACAGCGCAGGAATACGTGCCGCGGCGATCGATGTTTCGCGCCGTCCGCGTTTCGTTGCGCCCTGCACTCCGCATTTCAGCCTGTAAATCGCGCATCTGCAGGGCATTCAACCTGTTCGCCATCGATCTCGACGCGCCATGCATGGAGCGCCGGGTGGGTGTGCACCGTGGTCGAGCCGCCGTACAAGGCATCACCCGCCAGCGGATATCCCAGATGCGCCAGTCCCGCGCGAATCTGATGCCTGCGACCGCGCCCAACCAGTTCCACTTCCACCAAATCATGGATGCCGTCAACCAGTCGCTTCTGCACTTGCCAGCGGCATCGACCGCACTCCGGCGCGCCGCCCTCGGTGGCAACGGTGACCTTGCGCGAACCCTTGTGGCGACTGACAAAGTAGTAACGGAAGCTCCCCACCTCAGCGATGCCGCTCACGGCCAGCGCTAAGTACGTCTTGCGTGCACCGGCTGCACTGCCAACCGCGGCGCGTAGGCGTTCGTACGCCTCCACGCTGCGTGCGGCAACCAGGCAACCGGAAGTACCAAGGTCCAAGCGATGAACAATGCCAGCCTCTGGAATGGCGGCGTGTTCGGGGCGTTGCGTGCGGAGCCACTCTTCGACCGTTGGAATGATGGAGGCACCTTCATCGGCACCTGCAGACGCTCCTGACCGGGCCACGGTGTGCCAACCGGCAGGCTTGGAAATGACGATCCATTCCGGGCGCTCGGCAAGCAGCGCGGGCGCCTCAAGGGGCGCGGAAACGGGAGAATTCACGGAGGTTTCGTCTGTCATAGTTCGTGCGCCAAATGTAGGAGTGACTCGTACACTACCCGAGCCATGCCCTACTACACGAAACTCGGCCAGATTCCTAAGAAGCGCCACGTGCAGTTCCGCCGCCCCGACGGCGCGCTTTACAGCGAAGAAGTCTTCGGAACCGAAGGTTTCGTTGGTCCAACCTCCACGCTTTACCACATCAATCCGCCGACACAGGTGATTGGTTGGAAGACGCTGTACAGCACCAAGGTGGAGTACATCGAGACGGATGTCATGCGCATGCGTCACCTGAAGACCGCGGTCATGCCCGCCAAGGGCGACCCGATCACTGGCCGCGTGGTGGTGTTTGGCAACTCCGATGTGGAAATGGCCATGTGCGTCCCGGCGGAGAAGATGGATTACTTCTACAAGAACGCCATGGGTGATGAATGCATCTTCATCCACTTTGGTTCGGGCACGGTGCACACCATGTTCGGCACGCTGAAGTTTGGACCGAAGGACTATGTGATCATTCCGAAGGGGATCGTGTACCGCATGACCTTCGATAAGACTAAAGATGGCGAGCAAGCGCCGCGCTTTGTGGTGTTTGAAACCGCCAACGGCAGCCACATCGGCCCGCCGCCGCGCTATCTGAGCAAGAAGACCAGCCAATTCTTGGAACACGCCCCCTACTGCGAACGCGATCTGCGTATGCCAGAATTGCCACTCACCTTTGATAAAAAGGGCGAGTATGAAGTGCGCATCAAAGCGCGCGACCTGGTGCATTCATACACGTACACCTACCACCCGCTTGATGTGGTGGGTTGGGATGGCTGCTACTACCCGTACTGCTTCAACGTGGATGATTTTTCACCGATCGTTGGCAAGTTGCACATGCCGCCGCCGATTCATCAGACGTTCGAAGGTCACAACTTTGTGATCTGCAGCTTCTGCCCGCGCCTCTTGGATTTCCATCCAGACGCCATCCCG
>CALQCP020000261.1 GCA_943329105.2 Chitinophaga pinensis
ATGATCACTTTGTCAGCAACTTCAACATGCCCGCCGAGCACGGAACCAGAACCAATGATGCAACTGTTGGCAACCACGCCATCGTGCCCAAGGTGAGTGTTGGTCATCCAATAGTTGCCATCACCGATGCGCGTCGGGTCCGCGGTCTTGCCGCGATGCACCGTGGTGCCTTCGCGGAAGGTGTTGCGGCTACCGATGACGCAACCCGCGCCGCCCTTCGACGCGTCAAAGCCAATATCTTGCGGCGCAAAGCCAAGGCACACGCTCGGGTAGAGGACATTTCGGTCGCCGAGTTCAATCGGGCCATTCACGATGGCATTGGCGATCAAAGTGCAGTCTGCGCCGATCTTGACCGGGCCAACCGTGCCGAGGACGAGACATCCGGGGCCGATGGTGGTGCGAGCCCCGATCTCCACATCACCCTCAACGACCGCGGTGCGGTGGATGATGGCGTCGGGGTGGATGCGGGTACCGGTCTGTGTTGCGGGTTGCGGGCACATCATGCGGGAAGTGTAGGGGCAGGGCGCGGCGGTTAGGCTTCAAATTCATGGAAGGCACGGCGCCAGAATTTGTGGTGGAACAGTTGGGGCGCATGGCCTACGCCGATGCGCTTGAAGTGCAGCGCGCCCGTCACGCGGCCCTTGTTGAGGCTCGGGCGGCGGGGGTTCCGCATCGGGTGCTGGTGGTGGAGCATCCGGCGGTGATTACCGTCACTCGGCGTGTGGGAGCCGCGGGGCACGTGCTTGCTGATGAGGCGCGTCTTGCAGCGGCAGGGATTTCGCTTTGCCAGACTGATCGTGGCGGTGATGTCACGTACCACGGACCGGGGCAGGTGGTCATCTATCCAATCGTTGACTTACAACGACTACACCTTGGCATCCATGCATACATTCGCGCGCTTGAGGAGGCGGCCATTCGCACATGCGCTGCGTGGGGCATCGGTTGTCACCGTGAGGGCGGAGCGACTGGCGTGTGGGTAGATAGTGGCGCCCCGAGCGCTGGTGATCTGCAGGACGGCGCGGTGGCATCCACCTCTCGAAAGATCGCAGCCATTGGCGTTCGTGTTTCGCGCTCAGCAACGCTGCACGGCATGGCACTCAACGTCCATCCAGAACTCTCGCACTTCGACTTGATTGTCCCGTGCGGATTGCACGGCCGCCGTGTGACAAGCATGCGCGAAGTCCTTGGTGCGGCATGCCCACCGAGCGAGGACGTGGCATCGCGCTTAGCAGCAGAAGTAATTTCTGCGCTCAATGGTCGGTAGATGCGGTTGTCGTTCGGTCAGCGCGACAACCCAGTACGAATCCTCAATCGCTGATTCACCATCGATCACTCATCCTTGAGCGACAGTTCCTTGATGAGTTCCGGGGTCAGGTCGATGGTCTCTGGGTAATGCAAGAAGGTTCGAACCTGCACCTGCAACATGGCATCAGCGGGGCTGTTGCTGGTGAAGGGCTGGCTGGTTGGCACGAAGCGCAGCACAATGTCAACCTTGTTGCGATCGGCAACCACGTCGGTCGCGGCGGTCATTTCGCGGTAGGCCTTCTCGATTTGCTCTGCTTGCAACTTGCCGAGTTTCTCGCCGATCTCCTTGCGCCATGCTTCGACTTCCTTGAAGAAGCCCTCGACTTCTTGGCGACCACCCTCAAAGCCCGGGGCCTTGGGGTCGACATCCTTGTACTTGGTTTCGAGTTCGGTGTAGCGCTTGCGGAAGTCTTCGTCCTTGCTCTTGGCGGTCTCTTCGAGGCGCTTGCGTTCGTCTTCAAAGCGCTCGCTCTTGAGGAGGAGCTTCATGATCTTGTCGCTGCCGACCGCTCCGATGGACCACGCCTTTGCAGTGGCTTGCTCGCCGAATGCCAGGTGACCTTCCACATTGCGCAGGGTGAGATTGGTGTCTTTGCCCGTGAGAATCACCGCGTCGGCTGGACCCAAATCCGAAGGCGTTGGCTCCGGCCGAGCCGATGCGTTGCGCTCGGCGCCGCGCAGGAAACTCATAGCGGCGATGCCAGCGAGGGCGGAATAAACGATGACGCGTTCTGTGTTGCGCATGGATGGAGTTTCTTAGTCGCCTTGATCAAGGATGGCCATGAAGGCCTCCTGTGGGATCGACACCGAGCCGATCTGCTTCATTCGCTTCTTACCGGCCTTCTGCTTCTCAAGCAGTTTGCGCTTACGGCTGATGTCGCCGCCGTAGCACTTCGCAATGACGTTCTTGCGCATTGACTTGATGCTCTCACGAGCGATGATCTTGCCGCCGATGGCAGCCTGCAGCGGAATTTCAAACTGATGGCGATCGATCTGCCCCTTCAGTTTCGCCAAGATCGATCGGCTGCGTTGGTCCGCATTTTCGCGGTGGCAAATCATGGCGAGCGCCTCAACGGCATCGCCATTCACCAAGATCTGCACCTTCACCAGATTGTCCGCGCGGAAGGCGATGATTTCGTAATCCATCGTGCCGTAGCCGCGAGTCACGCTCTTCAGCTTGTCGTAGAAGTCATAGATGATTTCTGCAAGCGGCAGTTCATAGATGAGCATCTGCCGATCTTCACCGATCGCCATCTGGCTCTGGAAGCAGCCGCGGCGAGCGTCGCAGAGTTTCATCAAGTCACCAATGTTGTCATTGGGGCAGATGATTTCAATCTTGACGATTGGTTCGCGGATCTCAGCAACCACTCCCATGTCGGGAAGGTCAGCAGGGTTATGAATTTCAACAAGCGTCCCATCAAGTTTCATCACTTGATAGCTGACGGTCGGCGCAGTCTGAATGATGTTGACGCCGCCCTCACGTTCGAGGCGCTCTTGCACGATGTCCATGTGCAGGAGACCCAAGAAGCCAACGCGGAATCCGAAGCCGAGTGCTTCGCTGTGCTGCACTTCATAGGTGAAGCTGGCATCATTGATGTGCAATTTCTCCATCGCTTCGCGCAGGCTTTCGAAGTCGGCGCGCTTGCCGGTGCCTTCGTCGTCAGTGGCGGGGTAGAAATCGCAATACACCATCTGCTTTGGCTCTTCGTAGCCTTCAAGCGCTTCTGTTGCAGGGTCATTATCGAGCGTGATGGTGTCACCAACGCGGACTTCAGCGAGGCTCTTGATACCAGCGCAGACGTAACCCACCTGCGCGAAAGTCAGGGCCTTCATCTTCTGCGGGAACGGCGTGTTGCGCCCGAGTTCGATCGCATTGAAGGTACGACCGGTTCCCATCATGCGGAACTTGTCGCCGTGCTTGATCTGGCCGTCGAAGACGCGGATGTACAACACGACGCCTTTGTAGTCGTCGTACTTGCAGTCAAAGACCAGGGCGCGCAGTTGACGCATCTTCTCCGCGGGTGGCGGAGGCAGGCGCTCAACGATGCGGTCGAGGAGTTCATGGATTCCCTGGCCGGTCTTGGCGCTCACGGGCAAGCAGTCTTCAGCAGGCAAACCAAGAACCTGCTCAATTTCCATCGCCACCTTGTCAGGATTGGCGGCTGGCAAGTCGATCTTGTTGATGACCGGAATCAGCGTGAGGTTGTTGCCGACCGCGAGGTATGCGTTGGCCACGGTCTGCGCTTGCACGCCTTGCGTGGAGTCAACCACCAAGACGGCGCCTTCGCACGCCTTGAGGGCGCGGCTCACTTCGTAGGTGAAGTCAACGTGGCCGGGGGTATCGATGAAGTTGAGTTCGTAGTCCTCATCCTTGTAGCGATGGGTCACCGTGACGGCGGATGCCTTGA
>CALQCP020000262.1 GCA_943329105.2 Chitinophaga pinensis
CACGAAGAGAAGTTGGTGCCCTACACCATCAAGGGTGCTCCGGACGAAATGGTGAAGGTTGGCATCCGCGGCAAGGACTACTCCCCGCCGGAAATCTCCGCCATGATCTTGGCCGACCTCAAGCGTCAGGCAGAAGAGTTCCTTGGCGAAACCGTCACCCGCGCGGTCATCACCGTGCCCGCGTACTTCAACGACGCGCAACGCCAAGCCACCAAGGACGCTGGCGAAGTGGCCGGCCTCAAGGTTGAGCGCATCATCAATGAGCCAACGGCCGCGGCACTCGCCTACGGTCTTGAGAAGAAGACCAACGCAAAGATCGCGGTCTTTGACCTCGGCGGCGGAACGTTCGATGTGTCCATCTTGGATATTTCCGACGGCGTGTTCGAAGTGCTCTCCACGAACGGCGACACCCACCTCGGCGGCGATGACTTTGACCAGAAGCTCATCGACTTCTTGGCGGAAGACTTCCGCAAGAAGGAAGGCATTGACGTCCGCAAGGATCCAATGGCTCTGCAGCGCTTGAAGGAAGCTGCCGAGAAGGCCAAGATTGAACTCTCCACGCAGGTAGAGACCACCGTCAACTTGCCATTCATCACTGCGGATCAAAATGGTCCAAAGCACTTGCAAGTCACGCTGACGCGCGCCAAGTTTGAGGAACTCTGCAAGGACTTGTTCGAGCGTCTTGCTGCGCCGTGCGAGAAAGCACTTGCTGATGCAAAGCTCAAGCCATCCGACGTGCAAGAGATCGTCATGGTTGGTGGTTCGATTCGCATCCCCAAGGTGCAGGAAATCGCCAAGAAGATCTTCAACACGGACAATCTTGACAAGAGCATCAATCCCGACGAAGTGGTTGCCATCGGTGCAGCCATCCAGGGCGGCGTGCTCATGGGCGACGTGAAGAATGTGGTGCTCCTGGATGTCACCCCGCTCTCACTCGGCGTGGAAACGCTCGGTGGCGTGATGACCAAGCTCATCGAACGCAATACCACCATCCCAACTTCGAAGAAGGAAATCTTCTCCACTGCGCAGGACAATCAGAATGCCGTGACGATCGTGGTGCTGCAGGGTGAGCGCCAGATGGCTGCGGACAACCGCGTCCTTGGACGCTTCGACCTGCAGGGCATTGCAGCCGCACCGCGCGGCGTGCCGCAAGTAGAAGTGGAATTCTCGCTCGACGCCAACGGCATTCTCAATGTCATGGCCACAGAGAAGGCCACTGGCAAGAAGCAGGAAATCAAGATCACCGGCTCGAGCGGTATCTCCAAGGACGAAGTGGAGCGCATGCGCAAGGATGCCGAGGATCACGCCACCGCCGACAAGGCGCGTCGCGAGCTCGTCGACACCAAGAATCGCGCGGAGCAGGTGGCGTACCAAGTCAAGAAGCAGCTCGAGGAGATGGGCGCGAAGGTCCCAGCCGAAAGCCGCAACAAGATTGAAAGTGCGCTCAGCAACCTTGAGGACAAGCTGAAGGGCGACGATCAAGCCGCTATCGAAGCTGCGCTCAACAACCTGATGAACGCCTCGGGCGAACTGCAGCAAGCTGCAGGTGCCGCGGGCGCAGGAGAACCGGGAGCGGCTGGTGGTCCTGGTGCATCAGCCGAAGGCGGCCCCAAGAAGGACGACGTCATCGACGCCGAGTACGAAGTAACCGACGAGAAGAAGTAATTATGCGTGGCTAGCGGCAAGGCTCCCCTTGCCGCTAGCCTGCATTGCTTCGGTACCGCTCCGCACAGCCTGTTGCGCAACTTCGCGCATCACGCCGACCCGGGCGCAACGCCGCATGCACCATGCAGATCATCAAGGGCATTGCCGTCAGCCCCGGCATCATCGTCGGGCGCGCATTCTTGGTGGGAACGGCCGAACAGGTTGTCCCACACCGCATCATCGATCCGACGGAAGTCACCGCGCAACACGCGCGGTTGCACGCTGCACTTGCCGCAGCCAGCGCTGAAATCGATGAACTGCGCGAACGCACTCGCCGCGAACTCGGCCCTGAGCCAGCCAAGATATTTGAGTTCCATGCCGGACTCCTCCGCGACCGCGTGTTGGTCTCCGCCGTCGAGCGCCGCGTCGCCAACGATTTCGTGACTGCCGAACAGGCGGTCGCTGATCAGTTCCGCGTCTTAGTTGATCAATTCAATCGCATGGGTAATGAGGTCTTCGAGCAGAAGGCCAATGACATTCTGGATCTTGAACGCCGCGTGCTTGGACGACTCATGGGCGAAGAGAAGAGCCGCTTGGCTCAACTTGATGCCCCGGCCATTGTGATCGCCCATGAACTGACGCCAAGCCAAGCGGCTGGTATGGATCGCAGCAAAGTCATCGCCATTGCTACTGACCTCGGCGGTCGTACCGGACATACATCGATCGTGGCGCGTGCGCTCGGCTTGCCAGCGGTGGTTGGTTGCCAGCGGCTTTCAGTCGAAGTGGAAGACGGCGATCAACTGATTGTTGACGGCAATGATGGCGTCGTCATCCTGCGCCCGGATTCGCGCACGCTTGAGGAGTACCGCCGCAAGCAAGAGCGCTCGCAACGCTCCCGCGCGGCCATGCGCGAACTCTCGGGGCACGAGGCGGTCACCAAGTGCGGCGCGCGCATCCAACTCATGGGCAACATTGAGTTCCCAGAGGAAGTGGAATCGATGCTCGCCAATGGCGGCGATGGCGTTGGGCTCTACCGAACCGAGTTCCTCTGGCTCACCCGCAAGGAGCCGCCCACTGAGCAAGATCACATGGACGCGTACCTGCGTGCCATCACCCTGCTCAAGGGCAAGCCACTCACCATTCGCACCTGCGATCTTGGCGCGGACAAGTACACACAGGCACAAATGGAAGAGCCGGAGCGCAACCCCTTCTTGGGCCTGCGCTCCATCCGGCACTCCTTGGCGAACCCCGCCGAGTTCAAGTTGCAGTTACGGGCCATCTTGCGGGCGAGCGCCCACGGACCGGTCAAGATGATGTTCCCGCTGGTCTCCAACCTCATGGAGCTCCGCCAAGGCAAGCTCATGCTGGCGGACATCAGCGAGGAATTGGAGGACGAAGGCATCGCCTTTGACCGGCAGATGCCCGTTGGGGTGATGATCGAAGTGCCCTCTGCAGCCTTGATGGCCCGGGTGTTTGCCGCCGAAAGTAACTTCTTCTCCATCGGCACCAATGACCTTGTCCAGTACACCCTGGCGGTCGACCGCGGCAACGAGCGGGTGGCACATCTCTACCAATCAGCCCATCCGGCGGTTGTTTATCTGGCCAAATCGATCGTCCGCGCCGCCCGCAGCGCCCAGATCGACTGCAGCCTGTGCGGCGAGATGGCCGGCGAACCGCTGTTTTCCATGTTGCTGTTAGGCATGGGTTTGCGTACACTCTCCATGGTTCCTGACCAGATCCCCGTCATCAAACGAGTGATCAGATCAGTGACAATTGAACAATGCGAACACCTGGCCCGAAGGGTCGGATCGTTCGACTCGGAGCGTCAGGTTGAAACAGCCTTGCGCGACGAACTCAGGAAACTTGATCCCGATGTATTTGGACAGTGGGTGTCCGAGTAAGCACGGATCGCGGCTCCAAGGCGCGTGCCTCGAGCCAAGTAAGGACAACGGGTTGAACCGTCGCTCGAAACGACAGGTCTGCCCCACGGTGCGAAGCGGGACGATGCCCTTCCGGCGTTGACCCCCGACCCTCGGCGTGGCGGACCCCAA
>CALQCP020000263.1 GCA_943329105.2 Chitinophaga pinensis
AGACCGCGCTGGGTGAGCATGGCCTCAATCTCAACAAGGCTGGTCTCGCCAAAGTTCTTGTAGGAGAGCAGTTCTGGCTTGGTGATCATCAACAGATCGCGCAGCGTCCGGATGTTCATCTTCTTGAGGCAGTTGCGACTGCGGACACTCAACTCAAAGTCGGTGACCGGAGTGTCAAGTTCAGCCTTGCGCTTGGCTTCGTCGCGCTGGTCGCCTTCGTCGTAGAGGGCTTCCTTGCTAGCGCCGACGTCCTTCATGAAGAGACGCGCGCGAGCGTGGTTCGGTTGTGACTCAAGGACCTTGCGAAGGCAACGCTCGGCGTCGTGCATTTCGCCACGATCCTCATGGAGAACCGCCAAGTTCACCAGCGCATTGATATGCGGCTCGGTGCGCTTGCTGAGAAGCGTGTAGTACTTGATCGCCTCGTTCTCTTCGCCCACCATGTCGAGCATGTATGCCAAGCGGAACAGATGCTCCGCCTGTGCGTCGCGCTCAACTGCAGCGCGGAAGTGTTCGATGGCCGCAACGCGGTCACCAGTCTTCTCGCACTCGAGGCCCTTCTTGAAGTGGCTCGCTGCGCCCTGTGGATCGCTTGCCGTGGTGGTACCGCCGATGACCGTATCCAGAGCAGAAGTAGGCATTGCTCGAGTAGCTCCTGTAAGTTGAGATGCACCCGAAAGTTGGGCGCAAGTTCTGAAGTGTAGCGCAGCCTGCGTGACATTGCGCCCGTGGCGGGTTATCGAGCCAGCCGAGGCCTCATCCCCTGCCTCAGAAGCGCATCGAAGGGGGTCGGTGGATTACCCGGCTGCCGCTGCCGCTGCGGCTGCCTCGCGCGCCGCCTCTTCCTCGGGCGTTTCCAAGACGGTGATGGTTCGCCACGCCCCGTGACGCCAACGCAATGCCATGGCGCCTGCCATGACAACGATGTAGACGGTTGACGCGATCCACGGCCCCAACGGACCAAGACCCGGCGCGAACGTCACCAGCCCCCATCCACCGCCGACAATCAATACCCAACTCAGTACCACCGTCAACAGCCC
The DNA here is from genome assembly GCA_943329105.2 of Chitinophaga pinensis. GTDB lineage: Bacteria > Planctomycetota > Phycisphaerae > Phycisphaerales > SM1A02 > UBA966. The sequence goes on from CALQCP020000263.1 coordinate 1,041, forward strand.
GGGCCAGAACGTGTCGCCGGCTCCGCGCAGCGCACCAATGAAGACAATTCCAATCCCGTCAAAGGCCTGGAAGAATGCCGCCGCAATCATGAACGCGGAGCCGGTTGCAATCACCTGCTCGGTCACGTGGGGCGCAGTGTGTTCACCACTTGCAAAGAGGGCGATCATGGGGCCACGGAACGCCAACATGAGAACACCGCACGCGCTCATATAGATGACGGTCATCACCAGGGCAATCCGTGCGCGCTTTGCAGCGATGTCCGGCTTTCCTGCGCCCATGTATCGACCCACGATGCTGGTCACGGCAATACCAAGGCCGATCGCCGGCATGAACGAAAGGTGCATGTAGCGAAGCGTGGCCCAACCGGCACTCAACGCAATGTCACCAAATCGACCAACGAGGACGCTCATGAAGATCGCCCACGTGATGATCTCGCTGCCTTGCTGCACGGCAGATGGAATTCCAAGGCGCAGCAAATCACGGACTGCGTCGCGATCGAATCGCCATGAGCGCCGAATGCCAAATTCGCGGTCCATCCGGCGGCCGAGAAAGATTGCTAACGGAAGCCCGGCCTCAATACCAGTGCCAAGTACGGTGGCAAGTGCGGCACCTGCAACACCCATCGGCGCGATGCCAGGAACACCAGGCAGCCCCATGGACGGAAGACCCACATGACCAAAGATAAACGCGTAATTCAACACCAGGTTGACCAGATTCCCGGCGATCGCTGCCACGGTGATCACACCGGGGCGCTGAATGCCAAAGAAGAAATTGCTCATCGCCTTGCCGATCACCACCGCCACGCCGCCAAAGATCAGAATCTCCGCATACGCAGTTTCAAGTTCGGTAGTGCGTGCGGAGTGACCCATCACTGAAAACAATGCGGGCAAGCACAGTCCAAATGGAACCAGCAACACCGCCCACGCCAATACGCCGAGCCACAGCCCGGCCCATCCGTATCGCGCCACTTCATGCGGTCGCCCTGCACCGATCGATTGACTCACAAAGGTGTTGACTATCGAGAGCACCCCGACCACCGCAATGATGGCGGCCCAACTCCACACGCTGCCGTTGCCCTGCGCGCCGACTTCAATCGGACCAACTTGCGACACCATCACCGCATCCACAAACTGCATCACCGTGTAGGAGAGCATGGTGACCACGGTGGGCCACGCAAGCGACCACACCTCGCGAACGGGACCCATGGCGGGCACACCGATAGCGGAGGGGGGTGCTTCACTCTGCATGGAAGAGGAGTCGGTCGAAATTCAGTGAATTCAAGCTACCGCGCGACCAATACGCTTCGCTTCCATGCGTTCAACGCCGGGGAGACGAATGCGCTTGACAAGGCCGACTGCAGCAAGCGAGCGGATGGTGATCCAGCTCAGGTCAAACTGCCACCACTGCAGGCCGTGACGCGCGCTCGCTGGGAACGCGTGATGATTGTTGTGCCAACCTTCGCCCATGGCAAGAATGCCCATGATCGGATTGTTACGACTGTGATCGCCGGAGCGGTACGTACGCGATCCCCAAATGTGGCACACGGAGTTAATGCTCCACGTGGCATGATGGACTAAGAACATACGAATGACGCCACCCCAGAGAAATCCGAGGAACGCGGCCTTCCAGCTGCCATCAACCAGTCCGCCAATCACTGCAGGAACGATGAAGCCCATCAGAACCCAGAGGGGGAAGAACTTGCTAATCGCCCGAGCGCGCGGATCAGCCGCGACATCGGGGGCATACTTCTTGACGCTTGATGCAATGTCATCGTTACTGAAGAGCCAACCAACGTGCGAGTGCGAGAAACTGCGGACCCATCCGATGATCCCCTTCTGGCGACCAGCGTGCGGTGAATGCGGATCTTCAATGTCATCAGAGTGCAGATGGTGACGACGATGCGTCGTGACCCACCACAGGAGCGGGCCCTGCACTGCCATGGAGCCGCAGATGCCGGCAGCCCACGCAACGGGAGCCGAGGCTTCGAATGACTTGTGTGTGTAAAGACGGTGGTAACCGATGGTGATACCCATCGAAGTCATGAAGTAACCGACGATCATCATCGTCAAGTCTGTCCATGAAAAGTAGCCACCCCACGCGTACCAAATGGATACAGCAAGCACCACAGGCGGAACCACCACCGCGATCAGCGTGAGAATCTTGACGTTGTTTCCAACTTCGCCAACGGGCTCATGGTCGTGGCTGTACAGAACGTGAACATCATCATGTTCATCGATATCGTGATGCGCGTGCGGAAGATTGGTCGGGGCCTTGGGTAGGTCGGTGACAGTCATGGAGCGAAAGCGTAGCGCGGACGTACCAACAAACCAATAGAAGAAGCGCTAATTCGTGAAAGTTCCGAATACAGATCGTTTCGGAAAGTTCCGTAAATGACACTGGCGCACTCAGAATGCGCATAGGCGAGCGTGTGCGGCTGATTCCGGACAATCTTGATGCGTCAAGGTGCATTTCCGCGTATCTTCTGACCCTTCATGGCATTCAAATCACTTCGTCTTGCAGCCCCACTTCTCCGCGCACTCGCCGAGGAGGGGTACGAAACTCCCACCCCAATCCAAGCAAAGGCCATCCCCCCCGCTCTCGAGGGTCGCGATATTTTGGGCTCTGCTCAGACCGGCACCGGGAAGACGG
>CALQCP020000264.1 GCA_943329105.2 Chitinophaga pinensis
CGGCCTCCGCCAGCCACTTTCGCGCACCGTCACCAATATGGACGAAGCACGCGAATTCCTCAAGGAATGCGGCCTGCCAGCCATCCTGCGTCCAGCATTCACACTCGGCGGCACCGGCGGCGGCATCGCTTACAACCTTGAAGAGTTTGAAGAGACCGTGCGACGCGGCTTGTCCGCCAGCATGATCGGCCAAGTGCTCATCGACAAGAGCGTGCTCGGCTGGAAGGAATATGAACTCGAAGTCGTGCGCGACCGCAAGGACAATTGCATCGTTGTGTGCGGCATTGAGAACATCGACCCGATGGGCGTGCACACCGGCGACAGCGTCACCGTTGCGCCAATCATGACGCTTTCCGACAAGGAATATCAACGAATGCGCGACGCCGCGTTCGCCATCATGCGCGCGGTGGGTGTGCAAACCGGCGGCAGCAATGTGCAATTCGGCGTGTGCCCAGAGACCGGCGAGATGGTGGTCATTGAAATGAATCCGCGCGTCTCGCGCAGCTCCGCGCTTGCCTCCAAGGCCACCGGATTCCCGATCGCGCGCATCGCCGCCAAGCTGGCGGTTGGCTATTCACTTGATGAACTCACCAACGACATCACCGGTACCACTAGTGCATGCTTCGAGCCATCAATTGACTACGTGGTAGTGAAAATGCCACGCTGGACGTTCGAGAAGTTCCCCGAAGCGGACGATACGCTCACCACGCAGATGAAGTCAGTCGGCGAAGCCATGGCCATTGGGCGCACCTTTAAGGAAGCGTTTCAAAAAGCCATTCGCAGCATGGAAGTGAAGCGCTTTGGATTCGGCCTCGACAACAACGATCGCTGGCTGAAGCAACAACGCACCAACGCCAGTGCGGGACTCGCCGCAGCAAATGCCGCTGCCGCTGGAAGCACTGCGACTGCAACGAGCTCAGAGACAAAGGTCCTCCGCCCAACCGAAGCCGCGTCCGCCGACTGGCCAATTCCAGAAGACACGCTGCTGCGCAAACTCGCGGTTCCAAGCCAGGGTCGCCTGTACTTCGTTCGCTACGCACTCAAGATGGGCTGGAGCGTCGATCGCGTCTATCAGATCACCAAGATCGATCGCTGGTTCCTCCGGCAATTCGCCGAGCTCGTTGCCTTTGAAGATCGAATCATTGCAGCAAAGACGCTGGAAGGCTGCTCGCGCGACTTGATGTTTGCCGCAAAGAAGGCGGGCTACAGCGATGCGCAGCTTGCAAACGTGTGGCTCGGCACCATCAACCCAACCACCATTCTGCAAGTCCGTGCCGCCCGCAAGGCTATGGGCGTACAGCCCGTCTTCAAGCTCGTCGACACCTGCGCCGCAGAGTTCGAAGCCGCCACGCCGTACTACTACAGCACCTATGAAGAACCGTACTTTGTAGATGGAAAGCGCATCACTGAAGATGAAACGCGCATCTCCGCTACCCCAAAAGTAATCATCCTCGGCGGCGGACCCAACCGCATCGGTCAAGGCATTGAGTTCGATTATTGCTGCTGCCAAGCCGCATTCGCCGCAGACGAGATGGGCCTCGAAAGCGTGATGATCAACTCCAATCCAGAGACGGTCAGCACCGACTTTGATACCAGCGACTTGCTCTTCTTTGAGCCACTGACGCTTGAAGATGTACTCAACGTCGTCGAACGACTCAATGGCGGCGGCATTGATCAGTCCGAGCGCTCGGGCGGAGTGATCGGATGCATCGTGCAATTCGGCGGGCAAACGCCGCTCAATCTCGCGCACGGTTTAGTGACCGCTGGCGTACCGATTGTCGGCACCAGCGTTGAGAGCATTGACCTCGCGGAAGATCGCGATCGTTTCAAGGCCATCCTGGAAGAGCTTGGTCTCAATCAACCACCATCGGGAATCGCGCGCAGTCTTGACGAAGCAGTGACTGAAGCAACCCGCGTTGGTTACCCAGTGCTGGTTCGCCCCAGTTACGTTCTCGGTGGACGCGGCATGGAAATTTGCTTTGATGAGCCCGCGCTACGCCGCTACATGACCACTGCCGTCAACGTGAGCGACTTGGCAAACGCACCAGTCTTGATTGATTGCTTCTTGTCCGATGCCATTGAAGTTGATGTCGACGTCGTCGCTGACTTTGAACCGCACGAAACAAGTCGTTCCAAGCAAGTTGAGCAGCGCAGTGCGCGGCCGCGCGCGCTGGTGTGCGGCGTGATGGAGCACATCGAAGAAGCGGGCATTCACTCCGGCGACAGCACCTGCACCGTTCCGCCGTACAGCTTGCCGCCAAGCATCGTCAATCGAATTCGCGATCAAGCGCGCGCCCTCGCTGAGCGCTTGCGTGTGCGCGGCCTGATGAACGTGCAAATGGCCGTCAAGGATGAAACCGTCTACATCATTGAAGTCAATCCGCGCGCTTCGCGCACTGCACCGTTTGTTTCAAAGGCCAAGGGCGTTTCTTGGGCCAACATTGCCGCCAAGGTGATGATGGGTGCATCTCTGGAAGAACTTGGTACCAAAGAAATTCCTGACACGGGCTTCTATGCCGTCAAGGAAAGCGTCTTCCCGTTCTCCAAGTTCCCGGGTGTCGACGTCGTCCTCGGTCCAGAAATGCGTTCCACCGGCGAAGTGATGGGCGCCGACCGCAGCCTGCCCGTTGCATTCGCCAAGGCGCAGATGGCCGCCGGCGTGAAACTGCCCACCTCTGGCAAAGTGTTCTTGAGCGTGCGCGATTCCGACAAACAACAAGCAGTGGAAGTTGCACGCAGCCTTGCCAGCATGGGTTTCGAAGTGCTCTGCTCGGAAGGCACCGCACGCATGTTGAACCAATACAGCGTTGCATGCACGGCCATTCCCAAGATCGCCACCGGTCAGCGACCCAACGTTGTTGACCTCATGTCCAACGGTCAAGTGCAACTGGTCATCAACACGCCTACCAAAAAGGGCGGAAATACTGACGAAGGTCGTATCCGCGCCCAAGCTGTTCGGGCCAACGTGCCCATCATCACCACCATGGCGGGCGCACGTGCTGCCGTCCAAGCAATTCAGGCGCTTCGCAGCGGTCACTGGCAGGTGTTCGCCATTCAGGACTACTTCCCAGCACTCGCCCGTACCCGCGCTGAACAGCCAACCACCGTCTGACCGCACCTCCATATACTTCCGCCACTCATGCAGACCTTGACCGATTTCCTACCCGCGTGGCTTCCAACCGGCGCCTCACTCGCCCAGTTGATTGCAAGCGTCACCGTGGTCGCCCTTGCGCTCCACGTGATCCTCGGCGCATGCGCCTACACCATCTGGCTCGAACGCCGCCTCTCCGCATGGATGCAGGATCGCGTTGGACCAAATCGCGTGGGTCCGTTCGGTCTCTTGCAGCCGATCGCCGACGGTCTGAAGTTCTTCATGAAGGAGGACTACACGCCCAATCACGTTGACAAGGGCCTGTTCACCATCGCACCCGCGCTGTTGGCGATTCCGTCACTGATCGGTTTCGTGGTCATCCCTTGGGGCGGCATCCTTGATCTCTCCACCATTCCATTCCTTGGTCTCACCGGCCAAGTGAAAATCGTCGGCGCGGATGTCAATATCGGCGTCGTGTACATGCTTGCCATCGCCAGTCTGTCGGTCTACGGCGTCGCAATTGGAAGTTGGGCATCGAACAACAAGTTCGCATTCCTTGGTGGTCTGCGTGCATCGGCACAAATCATCAGTTAC
>CALQCP020000265.1 GCA_943329105.2 Chitinophaga pinensis
CGTTCACATCATTAATTGAGAACTTCCAGTGTTTACTTTGGTCATCAAGCCGGGCGTGCAATCGTTCCAGCTGCTCTTCATTACTGATGGTCAGGAAGAACTTCAAGACGATGGTTCCCTCCTCAACCAACATGCGCTCAAAGTCATTGATTTGCCGCTGTCTTCGCTCAATTTCCTTGGGTTTCAGAAATCCGTGCACGCGGCCAACAATGATGTCTTCGTAATGGCTGCGATTGAAGACGCTGATCTCACCCTTGCCCGGACACAGGGTGTGCACGCGCCATAAATAGTCGTGCGCCAGCTCAACATCATTGGGCTTCTTGAACGAATGCACGGTGACGCCCTGCGGATTGAGCGCAGTCATCACTTTCCGGATCACGCCATCTTTGCCAGCCGTGTCGATTCCCTGCAGCACCACCAAGAGCGAACGGCTCTTGTTCGCCCAGAACCGCATCTGCAGTTCGTCAACCTCGGCAAGATTTTTTTCAAGGCGCGCTTCGCCGTCTGCTTTGCTGAGGCCGCCATCGTCATCGGGCTTCCAATCAGAAAGCGAAACCTTCTTGCCCGGCTTAACCGTGAAGTCCTTGAGTTTGATAGTGGCCATCACAGCACTCTAATCGATCGCGTCTGGCTCTTACTCTGTCCACCGGACATCCACCACCACATCGCGCCCCACCTTCAAATCACTCCGGATCCACTCGGCAAATCGCTTCTCAAAGAAGTCCCGGCCGGCCTCTTCTGCCTTGGCGCGCACGGCGGGATTACTGACTGCCTCAAGAAGTTTGGGGCGCAATTGCCGCACCAGTTGGTCGCGGTTGTCCATCCCAAGCCAACTGCGTGCGTAGAGGAGACCGGTGTTTCGCTCGGTGAACTCAATTGATTCCGGCACAATGGCCAGCATTTCGCCATCGACGCGCGGCCGAGGCGCGAGCACCACAATCCGCGCTGGCTCCCCTTCTTTGCCAGGGATGAAGATGACATCTTGATCGGTCATGCGATCCACCGGGACAACAAACTGTGCTCGGCAATTCTTTGCTTCGATGCGACTGTAAGTGTCGCCAAACATGGTGTCACTCACCAGGTCAACCGATACATCTGCCAGATGCGTGAAGACCACAATCTTTGGTGTTGCATCGTCGCCGCGCAATACCACCAGCGGCGCATTCTTGACGCTTGGCTTCAATACGTCGGCGATTTCTTTGAGTGAGGCGCGCGCTTCGCGGATGGTGTCAACCACCGCGTCTCCGCCCGCGCTTACAACTTTCGCCGGGGTGCATTGCCGCAGCAGGTCAGTCACAAACCAAACGATTGCTACGGCTGCTACCAGCGTCAACACCCAGGAAGCGAATCGAAATCGAGAGCCACTCACTGCCGTGGATCCACTGGCGCTGTCCTGCGGAGCGCGATCGGTCACGATGCGGGCTTGTCCTTGCCCGTACCCTTGGACTTGTCAACAGGCGGAGCTTGCAAGATGCGATCCATGATCGCCTGCATCTCCACGCGGTCGGCGGTGGTGAATCGCTCTTGTGACATGTAGGTGGCAGCGGCGGAGACGAGTTCCATCGCCTGTCCCTGCATCTCTTGCAACTTCTTAACGTCATCCGCAGTGGGATTGGCGTCACCCTTAATCTTGGTCGTGAACGCGGTTACTTCGTTCAACTTGAGCTTGGCGGCCTGACATTTGGATTCAAACTCCGCATACTTTCCGCCACGAGGGGCTTGCTTTTTGGGCGCGTCATCTCGAACCGGCAGGGTGGATGCTGTGACTGCGACGGGCGCAACAAGGGCCAATACCAAGCAAAGTGTGATGAATTGTGGGAATCTAGAGGATTTCATGAATCGCAGGCTACCTAGTTTCGTACCTGATACCAAGAGGAGCGGATACCCTTTCTATCGAAACCGAGCGCGTAGATAAGGACCATGGTCTTTAGCACTTTGGTCTAGATCGATCAACGCCCCGTAACGGAGAAGCCCCGATGGACCGAACGCAACACCACGCACGACGCCACGCTGGATTTACCGTCACCGAACTGATCGTGGTGGTCTCCATCATCGCGCTCATTATTGCACTGCTCGTGCCCAGCATTGCCAAAGTGCGCGCTTCGACACGCACCTTGCGGTGCCTGACCAATCAACGGCAGATCACTCAGGCTGCCTACGCGTATGCCACCGCCAACGCGGGGCGATGGGCCAGTCCTCGTACGGACGATTACGGACAGACCTACCCAGACGAAACTAGCAGTAACTCAAAACACTGCTGGGTGAAGGCACAGGGTTCAAACGTGACTGGCTTGTATGAAAAAATTGCTGCTCTCGAGCAGGGCGCGCTTTGGCCCTATATTGGGACAGTTGCTGCGTACGTTTCACCGGAGGAGCCAACCAACCCTTACGCGCTGCAAAATCCAGGGGCGAACACACGCGTTCGTAGTTACTCATTCAACGCATGTCTAGGCGTCACTCGTCCAGATGAACTAACTAACTACGATGGCGCATTTAAGAATCCCGATACCGGCGTCACGGTGCCGCTGAGTGTCTATAACACCAGCACCATCGCGACCGTCAAACAGCCGTCACGGATGCTCTCCACGCTCGTCGAAGATGACAGTGTTCAGTACAACCTGGATGGCTGGATTATTTCTCCCCAGCCCAGCACTAGGCAATGGGTCGATCTGCCAGCACCATGGCGCCCCGATGCGGTGACGATGACCTATGTAGACGGATCCACTCAGTCCTACGAGATGTCAAATCCGGCAATCCTTGAGTTGAACTACACCATGCCACATCTCGCACCTGGCCCGATTGACGCTTCTGGAACCTGCTGGGATTGGAAATATTTCCGGGATCGCTTGAACCCGGGCGTCCTTCCCCCCCTGCCAAACTATCCGCCCACATAAGGACTATCGGATTGAGGCAAGTCCCCGTACACTCCTCCGTTCACACGGGGCGTAGCTCAGCTTGGTAGAGCGCCTGCTTTGGGAGCAGGAAGTCGTCGGTTCGAATCCGGCCGCCCCGATTGGTTTGGTTCTTCTGGATACCGATTGGTCCTGATTGACGAGCGCAGCCCCGCCCGGCCGCCACCGTCTCCACCAACTTTCAAACAATGCTTCCTCCCGACTATCGGCTTCGAACGATGCTCGAATCGGATTTCGATGCGATCGCGGAAATCTGTGCGCGTGTCTATCCGGCGGAGACGCCGTACACGCACGCTGAGTTGCGCGAACACATGACGCGCTTCCCGCAAGGGCAAGTGGTTGCTGAATACGCACCTGCCGGAAGTGCAAATGCAACTGTTGCTGGCGTGCACTTCACGCTGCGGCTGATGTTCAAGGACTTTCACATCGATGATTCGTGGGATGTGCTCACGGCCAACGACACATTCAGTGATGACAACCCACAAGGGCACACGCTCTACGGCGCAGACATCATGGTGAGCCCTGATCATCAGCATCACGGATTGGCGCACGCGCTCACTGACGCGGCGCGCGCGATTGTCACGGACGAATCACTCTGGCGAATGGTGGGTGGCAGCCGACTCCCGGGTTACGGCGCAGTGGCTGCCCGCATGAGCGCCGAGGAGTACGTGGCCGCTGTGCGCGCGGGCACCATGATCGACCCCGTACTGACTGCCCATCTCAAGGACGGTTGGGCAGTGGTGCGCCCCATCCAGGGCTACCTGCAAC
>CALQCP020000266.1 GCA_943329105.2 Chitinophaga pinensis
CCGCTCCGCTACGACTCCTCCGACCCGGCGACTGGGCCAAGAACGTCTTCGTTCTGGTCCCACTTGTCTTTTGGCTCGCTGGTGAGGGTCGTGGTGCGCAGCCAGAACAGATCGCCGAGCAACTGTGGCACGTGGCGCTCACGGTGATTGCATTCTCCATGGCGGGTAGTGGCTTCTACGCAGTGAACGATGCGCTCGACTTTGAAGAAGATCGCAAGCATCCAACCAAGCGTCGCCGGCCGGTGGCATCGGGCGCGATCACCCCGCAGTTTGCAATAACGATTGGTGTGGCACTGGTCATTGGTTCCATCGCAGTAGCGTGGTGCGTGCGTCCGGCAGTGTTGGCGGTGATTGGTACGTACATCGTGCTACAGGTGGCATACAACGCGAAGTTGAAGCGGGTACGGCTCCTTGACGTGTTGACGGTGGCCAGTGGATTTGTACTGCGCGCGATTGCCGGAGCATTAGCACTTGGCATTGCAGTGTCGACGTGGCTGGTGGTGGTGGTCTTTGCGCTCACGCTGTTCTTAGGATTCGTCAAGCGCCTTGGCGACCTGCGTGCCGCAGACCTGGCGCGCGCGCAAGGCGATAGCACCGACTGGAAACCACGTGCTGGATACGACAGTGCCGAAGATCTCAACTGGCTTCTGGCTACCACCGGAGCCGTCACCATGATGGCGTACTTGGTCTACTCACTCAGCGATCATGCGCGCGGCATCTTTGGTGTGCGCGCTACTGGATTTGCATTGCTGGCGCCGTTGGTATTCGTGGTGATTCACCGCCTGTATTTGCGCGCTAATTCGGGACGGGCTGAGAGTCCAGTCACCGTTGTCCTTTCCGATCGCAGTGCACGGGCGGCATCGGTCCTCTTTGCCATCGGGGTGCTAGTGGTGCTGTTCTGGCCGCCTGCCGAAACAGCACTCGGCACACTCTTTAAGTAAATTCATCGCGTGGACACACTCACTCAGGGTAATCGCGGTTGGTGGAGGAGTGCGCCGTGCGTATTGGCTTTGCTCTTTGCGTGTGCCGTGCTGCCAGTCATTATGTTTGGGAGTGACGCCACCAGCGAAGCCTCCGACGAAGCGGCTGCGCATCTGCCCACCGTGCGACAGTTTGCTGCGCAGTTGCCAACACCCGATCTGCACGATTACCCAAGCGCCACTGGTCCGGGCTATCACTTGCTGATGGCCGTTCCTGCGCGGCTGGGGTTGGGCGTGCATGGGCTTCGCGTCATTGGATCGCTGGCGGGATTGGCGCTCGTGCTCTTGGTGTGGCGCACCGCGGCGCGCGCGGCGGGACCGGCAGTGGCGCTGGCGCTGACCTTGCCGCTGTTGATGTCGACCTATGTGCTCAGCGGTTCCGCGTGGCTGACGACCGATGTACTTTCGGTCTTGATTGGAACCACCATGGTGGCGATCGCTGCGTGGTGGATGCCCACCACGCGCACCTTTCTAACGCTCGCCGTGTTGTTTGTTGCCGCGCTTTCCGTGCGACAAACCAACGTGTTCTTGGCTGCGCCGATCCTGGCAGCCGGCATTCTTGGTTCGCCACTTGGGCGTTCAGCGTCCGACGCAGAGCAGTGGAGTGGTGACGAACCGCGCTCATGGAGCCGACTGGGTGCCGCATTCTTGGCGTTGGTGCCCGCGGCATTACTGCTGCTCGCGCTCGTCAATCTGTGGGGCGGCTTGATGCCCGCCACGTTCCGTTCGATGCATGACAAGGGATTGAGTCCGGTAGCGCCGGCGTACGGACTCGCGCTGCTGGGTACATGGGCCGCGATTGCGCTGCTGCCGATGGCGCCTGAAGTTTTGCACACGGTTCGACGCCATGCGCTGGCCATCACCTTGGTGGCAAGCTTGGCGTTTCTGGGAGCGGTGGTAGCGGACAGCACCTGGTCCGTTGAACAGGGTCGTTGGGGCGGGGCGTATTGGATGATTGTGAAAGCGTTCCCCGCACTTGGGGGGCGATCAATGGTGATTGTTGCTGCGGCGGTCGTGGGCGCCGTGCTTGCCGCGGTGCTGTGGATTCGAGCCGCCGAGATCCGTCGCGGTCGTCAAGCCACCATCGTCCTGGTGTCGCTGTTAGCGCTCATGGTGGTCCAAGCAGGCAATTCGCAGGTGTGGCAGCGCTACTTTGATCCAGCCATCTTGGTGGCGTTGGCGTGGCTCATTTCACTTGGGATCAACCGCACGCGACCGCATTCCGCCGGACGTGCGGTACTCGGCGCGCTCCTCCTGGCGGGGGTGCAGGCAACGATCTCTACGCTCGATTACTGGATGCCCGTCTTCCGCTGAGCGGAGCCTGGGCACACTTACGGAATAATCAATTTGCTCGCGGGCTTCTGCGCTGCTGCCGCTGGTGGTGCCATGGCGGGTGCGCCTGCAACCACTGAACCGGGCGCGGTGCGCATCTGCTCGGCCACCATGCGGGCGATGGCGCCGAATCGCATGCCGAGTTCGCGCAGCACTTCATCAAGTTCGCCTGCTTCTTCGGGAGTCAGATTGCCCTTGGTCTTGTCATGCAGCACCTGGAGCAGATCCATGGCGAACTTGGATCCCTCAAGATCCACCACCACGCGACCTTGTGGGTCGGCCATGGTGCCGAGTCCCATCACTGCTTGTGATGCAAGCAAGCCAACCAAGCTTCGGAATTCTGCGGGTGGAAGTTGCTCGTTGCCCGCTTCGGCAGCGCGTGCATCCATCGCTGCATCCTTCGCGGCAAGGCGGGTGCGCTCTGCCTCGGCTTGCGCCTTCCAGTCACTGTCAACATGGATGCTGGGGGCGGGGGCGTCGGACGAGTGCTGGCTGTTCGGGTCGATCATGGTGGTCCTTGGAGGAAGGAGGGGAGTATAGGTCGGTCCCGGCGTACACTTCGCGCGCCCGATGCTTCACCCGATCCGCCAGCGCCCAATCGACACTCTCTGCCGAGTATTAGCGGCGATTGCTGTGCTGGGCACCATGGGGGTGCTTGGCTGCACGCCATCTCCGGAAGTGGAACAGACCGTTCGGGACGTGGACATCAGCGCGTTTTCAGCGCCGCCCATGGGGCCGCTGCCAGAGGTGGTCGCGACACCGCTGCCGCAAGTGGAGCCACCAGGGGTGACGGAAATTGAACACACCGTCACGCTGGCGGACGGCACCAAGGTGATTCGCAAAGAAGAAGTAGTCACCGCCGCCGATCCCGCCACCGCAGAAGACGACAGCCTATTCATCGATCAAGGCAATCAGCGCACGCTGCGGGTTGGGCAGCGGTGGTTGGTGGAGAGTTTGATCGGACAGATCAACGGTCGGCCGATCTTTGCTGAAGAGATCTTCAAGCAGATTGAGGCAGCAGTGTTGTTGGCGTCGCAGGACCCCAATCCCGAATCAGCGCGCACGCAGGTTGACGCGTTGGTGCGCCGCGCCTTTCGGCAGCAGGTGGAATCCGAGTTGATTCTTGCGGAAGCGGAGAGCAGGCTTTCACCGGAAATGAAGGTCGGCTTGCTCAGTTGGCTGCGCGACTTGCAGGAAACCACGATTGCCGAGCGTGGTGGTAACCGTGCCAGCGCTGAAGAGGCGCTCCGTGATGAGATGCAAATGTCCGTTGAGGAGTTTGTCACCTTCCGTAAGAACGCTGAATTGACCAGGGACATCCTGCGCCGCAAAGTAGAGCCACGCGTGGTGGTCAG
>CALQCP020000267.1 GCA_943329105.2 Chitinophaga pinensis
AACCGGATGAACGATCCGATTCCGGGCGCGCGCGCCAGCGGCACCCTGACCCTGCACGGCGATGACTTGCTCAGCCGGTCGCTCGATGTGGTGGAACTGCGTCGCCGCGTGGGCATGGTCTTCCAGAAGCCAAACCCATTCACCAAGTCCATCTACGACAATGTTGCCTTCGGACCGCGCCTGCACCGCTCCTTCCGCCGCGCCGACCTTGACGAACTGGTGGAGAACTCCCTGCGCGCAGCGGCCTTGTGGGATGAAGTGAAAGACCGCCTAAAGTCCAGTGCTTTAGGCCTTTCCGGCGGCCAGCAGCAGCGCTTGTGCATTGCACGAGCCATTGCCGTTGGTCCGGAAGTGCTCCTGATGGACGAGCCGTGCTCGGCACTGGACCCCAAGTCCACCGCCAGCATTGAGCAGTTGATCCGCGAGCTCGAGACCAGTTACACCATTGTCATCGTGACGCACAACATGCAGCAAGCTGCTCGCGTCAGCGATCGCACGGCGTTCTTCTTTGAAGGCACCTTGGTGGAGTGCGGCAGTACCGATCGCATCTTCACCAATCCTGCCAACAAGCAGACCGAGGACTACGTCTCCGGTCGCTTCGGCTAAAGAGTCGCTACACTAAATCACAACAATGGCAATCGACCTTCAGTCGCAGATTTTGAGCCTTCGACGCGGTCTACTTGCCATGGGCTCGGCCACCGAACGCCGTCTCGAACTCACCACCCGCGGCCTCGTACATGGCGATATTGCAGCTGCGGAAGAGGTAAAGGCTGGCGATAGCGAGATTGACAACATGGAGGTGGAGCTTGAATCGCAGTGCATGCGCATTCTTGCTCTCGGCGCGCCCGTTGCCCATGACCTTCGCTTTGTTCTGAGCGTGGTACGAATCTCCAGCGACTTTGAACGCATTGCTGACCTCAGTCGCGGTATTTCTAAGAAGGTCCTTCGATGGTCCAATGGCAATGGACCAACCGAGGTCCCGGGCGCACTTGCCGACATGGCGAGCGCGGCTCGAACCATGTTTTCAGACGTACTCCGCGCCCTCTCTGACGAAGACACGGAATGCTGCCATGAAGTTCGGCGCGCCGACCGGCGGGTTGATGCGCTCAACAAGGAAGTTGCGGCTGCGTCCCGGAAACTGATTCAAGAGGACGTCTCCCGCACCGCCGAGGCCATCGACATGATGCAGATTGCCCAGCGCCTGGAGCGCATCGCTGACATCGCCACCAACATTGCCGAAGATGTGATCTTCCTTGTTGAAGGACGAATCGCTCGACACGGCGAGTGACCAACCAACGTGCACCGCTTGGATTATTTCTGAGGGTCGCGTGTTTCCACCGGAAATCAGGCTGTTTCAAGAGTCTGCCGCTGCGCGGCAACGCCGCCGGCAACTCCGATAATCCGATTTAAACCATTTCGATGCACCCCTTCCCGCCGCGCCGGGATTTGGTTACACTACGCGGCTCGGAAACAGCCATGCATTACCCGCACAGAATTAGTCGAATCAAGAAAGTCCGCAAGATTGGCTTCCGAGCTCGTATGAAGACGAGCAAGGGGCGCGCGATCTTGAATCGCAAGCGTCGCGTGGGTCGCAAGATTCAAGTGCGCTGACGCCGTGACGCCCGAACCTGAGGCGTACCCCGTATCTCCATTGAATCAGAGCACAGGCACTGAAATCCGCACAGGCGCAGAATCACTTCTGCCCGGTCGCTTTCCGCTAGCTGTTCGAGTTGTACTCATCGGCCTGCGCGGATCTGGCAAGACCACGCTGGGGAGTTTGCTCGCGCAGCGACTCCACACTCAATTCATTGATCTGGATGACGTCACCGTTGCTGGTTCCGGCCAGCCCTCAGTCACGGCCATGTTTCGTGCGGTTGGTGAGCCTGCATTCCGGGCGGCGGAATGCGCCGCGCTGGAGCATGTTCTTGCCAGTGAATCCACGTCCGGTGCAGTGATCGCCCTTGGAGGCGGAACGCCCACGGCGCCGCCGGCACGCGCGCTCCTGGAGTCCGCCCGCGCGGCAGGCACCATTCGCATCATCCTGTTGGAAGCGCCACCCGAAACGCTGGGCGCACGGCTCGCTAGCAATCCAGGCGACCGCCCGCTACTCGCCGGAGCTTCGTTCGCTGAAGAAGCCCTGCTCCTTGGGGAGACTCGCCTTCCCATGTACCGAACGCTCGCCGATGCCGTGGTTTCCACTGGCGGCCACGCGGAAGCCAGCGTCGAAGCACTGGAACGCGCAGCACGGGAATCGACGGATTAAGTTCACGCCTCGGGGACCCGGCACGGAGATGCAGCACCAAACAGCGGGCGTCTGGGCGAGGGAATGCCTGTTAGCGCTTGGTGGGCCAGGTAATGTGAATTTCGCCTTCGGGGGTATCGGCAGCAATCCCAAGTTCTTTCAGCGCGGCAAGCGCGGCCAACTGCTCTGATTGCTTCTTGCTTGGACCCCATGCGCCTGCAAATCGGCGCGCTCCGGCCAGAACGCAGATCTCAAAGCACTTCGCATGATCGGGGCCTTGCTCGTCGAGCACCATGTACTGCGGCGCGCCCATTTCAAGTTGTGCCAGGCACTGTTGCAGCACCTGCTTGAAATTCTGTTGGTGCCCCAATCGCAACGCGGAATCAATCCGCAACGCCAGGCGCGGCAGCACGAATGCGCGCGCGGCTTCCAGTCCGCCGTCGAGGTACAGAGCACCGACCACGGCTTCAAACACACCTGCCAACAGGCTCTCGGGAAGTCCTTGGGGACCGCGAACCCCCTTATCAATGCGCATCCAACTTTCCATGCCACACTCAGCGGCAAGTTCAGCACAGACGCGCCCGCTGACAATGTTCGACTTCACCTTGGTGAGTTCGCCCTCCAGAAAGTCCGGGCGCTCAGCGAAGAGGTGCGTACAAACAATGAACCCCAAGACGGAATCGCCAAGGAATTCCAGGCGCTCGTTGGAGTTCAACCGACCATCGGCTGCTGATGAGTGAACCAGTGCGATCGCAGCCAGTGACGGATCGCGAAACCGATGACCAGTGATGGCGGCGATCTCATCAAGAATTGCGGGGTCAGGCGTCAGCGCCACGCCAGCACCATCTGCATGAGGTGCACCGCGGATGCCAAGAGCAATCCGCCGACGCCGCCGAGCACAAACCAACCCGCCGTCTGCAAGCGCTCACGGCGACGGCGGGCTGCGGGGCGATGAGTTGCGTCCGATGCCACCGCCGGAGCCAGCCGAGCGGAGCGGGATGGGGTGGTCGCAGCGCCAGCGACGGGTGTAGCAAGTGCGGCAAGTGCACTGGCATGCTTGCCAAACGACTCGGAAACTGCAGCGCTCATGGCTCCTTCGTTTCCTTGGTATTCCGATGGGTCAAATCCAGCAAGGTCTTCACGCATCTGCGCGTAGGCGTCGGACGCTAACACCCACGACGCGTGCCCCACTGAGTGCGGTGCGCTCTGTGCTTCCTGCCAGAAACGATCAAATGGGTCATGACCAGCCCGCCCCGCCACCGCCATCTCGGCGGAAATAGCATTGCGCGCGGAGAGCGCTGCGCTCACCGCGGGGTGCTGAAACGAACGTTCTTGATCAAAGTGTGACACGCGCTGACAGTACTTTCGGTCGGATTCGCCTTCGCGTTCCA
>CALQCP020000268.1 GCA_943329105.2 Chitinophaga pinensis
AAGGTTGGATATCCAGAAGTCGATCTTGGCATCTGCCCCGCCGTTGTGGCGCCTTGGCTGATCAAGAAGATCGGCGCTGGACGTGCTCGTGCCATGCTGCTTGCGGGTGGAACCATGAGTGGGCAACAGGGCTTTGAGGCCGGTCTTGCCACACACATTTGTGCGCACGATCAACTTGACGCAACGGTCGCCGAGCTTGCCAAACGCCTGTGCGCTGGAGGTCCAGAAGCAATCGCCACTACCAAGCGTTGGCTGAATGAACTTGATGGGTCGAATGATGACGCTGTGCTTGATAAGGCAGCAGATCTCAGTGCGCAGATCATTGCGGGCCAAGAGGCTCAACAGCGGCTCCGGAAGGTGTTTGGCGAGAGGTAATTCTTGTGCTCATTCACCCCCCATATTGAGCCGTAACACCTGATTTTCCGTACTCTCCCTGAGATGCCCACCCCCCTCCGAATCGATCGTGACGCTGACGGCATTGTCACGCTTTGGCTTGAGCCAAATTCCGCAAAGCCACGCGGTGGCGTGGTGGTACTTGATGCATGGTTGATCGGCGCGATAAGTGCTGCGTGCGCGCAGATAGCGCTGGATGGTTGCACGGGTCTTGTGCTTGCTTCGGCGAGCACGCGCGTCTTTGTTGCTGGCGCAGACCTAGCGGAGATTGATGCGCTTGATGACGCAGCGCTGCACACCTACCTACAGCACGGTAGCGCGGCATTCGCAGCGATCCCCGCGCTTGGTGTTCCAAGTGTGGCGGTCATTCACAAAGCCGCGCTCGGTGGTGGCCTTGAACTTGCCATGCATTGTGATGCGCTCATAGGAACACTTCCAGCAGAAGGCGAGAAGCCATGGATGGTTGGCTTACCGGAGTGTGGCTTGTGCATTTGCCCAGGTTGGGGTGGAACACAGATGTTGCCAGCTCGGATTGACCCAAAGGCGGCCATGGTTGCTACCGCGAATGGCGCACCGTGGAAGTGTGCAGACGTTCCAGCAGGGCTCTTTGCGTGCGTCCTGCCTGCAGGAAGCACCCAGGCACAGATGATCGACGAAGCGAAGCGCTGGATTCGCGCGCAACACGCTGCACCATCCGCCACGCCACGATTTGCAGGCAAACACGCGCCCCGGCAGGCGATTTCGCCACGGGATGCCGCGCGTATGGATGCGGCTTTGGCATCAGCACGCGCCGCAGTACCCGCAAGCCCGCACGCCGACGCTTGCTTTGATTGCGTTCATATTGGCTATACGCGCGGTTGGGACGAGGCGGTTGCGGCAGAGCGCGCACACCTTGTTCGATTGCGTCACACACCAGAGGCTCGTGCGAAACTCACGGCGTTCCTGAGTAAGTCGTAAGCGCGCGCAACGTCACACGTCTACTAAACACTATCGAATCACCATGAACAACTACTACGCCATTCTTGCATCACTCGGAGTAGCCGTGCTCCTGTCCCCAGAGATCACTGTTCTTGGACTTATCGCCGCGAGTGATCAGAAGCGTCCGCGCACGTTCGCGTGGGCCTTTGGAATTGGAACCATCGTTGGTCTGGCGTTTGCGCTGGTCATTGGATTCTTGCTTGCGCAGACGCACGGCAGCATGCCAGAGGAACACCACCAAGGGACCTGGGTTGGGTTTACGGTGCGCGCAACGATTGCGTCTGCACTGTTTGTTGTTGGCATGTATCGGTTAGTGAACGCCATCAGGAATGCGCCCATCGAGAAGACCCCCGAGCAGGAGGAGCGAAGTCTCAAGCACCGGCTCGTGCATTGGTTCAAGTCAAAATTCCCAGCGATCACCAAGCGCTTTGATGGCAGTATTGATGTTTCAACCACCGAACGCGCCATTCGTTGGGGGCTCCTTGGGTTTGCGTGCGACGGCCTGCATCCCAAGATCTTTCCGATCGTGACCGCAGCTGGTCACGAAGCGCTGCAGGTTGCAGAATCAAGCGAGCGAGTGATCGGTATTGTGATGTTTGCAGTGATTGCGTTGATTCCCGGCTTGATTCCTGCGGTGGTGGAGACCGTGCACCCAGGGGTTTCGGCGCGCATCAAGGAGGCCTTTGAGAGCTTCATGAAGCGTTACGGCCGATTGATTAGCGCGGCGTTCATCTTGGCAGTGGCTGCGTTTGTTGGGAACAATGCCCGGAATGACATGCCAGGGCGGGAGCCGGCGGAGGTGCCAGCGGCGCCGGCGGTCGTGGCGCCTGCGGCGGTAGAGAAATCCCCCGCGGCGATTCCGGCGCCTCAATAGGTGCTGCGCCGCGAGGGAGTCTTTACAGTGATGGGTTGATGGAGATACCGACCGTTACTGTTACTGTCCGCACGGGCCCCAGTTTGCAAGCAGGAGTCCAAGGTCGGCGCCGTTCACGTTGCCGTCGCGGTTGATGTCGGCGCGGGGGAACGCCGGGCTCACCGGACCCCAGAAGGCGAGGAGGGCGCCGAGGTCTGCACCATCGACGATGCCGGTGGGGTTGAGGTCGCAGGCGGAACAAGGCGAGCACGGAAGGCCCTGCTCGCAGCAGTCGGGGATGTTGTTGCTATTGGTGTCAAGAAGGGAACCGTCGAGGCATTGGCCATAGTCAATGATGCCGTCGCTGTTGCAGTCGGCGGACCATTCAACCACAAGGCTCTTTGTCAAGCCATTTCCGCAGTTTGTCGGACAGTCGTTCCAGTTCGGGGAAATCCCGATGATCGGAGGCTGAGTCAGCAGGTTCAGGAAGTCCTCGCCGCCACCCCAACCGTTGTTCGGCTCTGGTGCCATCCACCTCGTGAACTGCCATGGTTCGCCGCTAGCCCATCGCCAGCCACCCGCAGGCTCGTTGTAGTCGGATGCGGAGTGATCCTGATAGCCACCTAGCCACGGCCCCACAAGGAGCTGACCAGATGGGGTCCATCCCGATAGATCCGAAGTGACCATGAGCACGAATTCGCTTTCCTCTAGCGACGTGATCGATGCAAGGTCTCCACCCATTCCGAGGGCCAACGAACGAGCCTCGTACCATCCGATTGTTCCTGGGGAAACCATTCGATACCAATGCCCATTACCACCATCCGCCACGTTCCATTGCACCGCGGTCGACTGCGCGCTCGCCCCGGAAACGAGTGCGATCTGTGTTACAGCGAGTACGCCAAGGGCGCCTGCTGTCCGGAATGCGTGCAACGTCTTCATGTTTGACTCCTGGTAAGGGTCGATAGAGCCGTTCGCACCGTCAATCCGCGCAGAAATCCCCGAAGATTCCACGGGTTTCATAAGAACTGCCCCCGCGGCAAGCAGAGAGGCTCCAAGGATTGCACACACTGCAGCCGCGGGCTTCGTCTGGGTCGAGCGCGTGTGGGATGTTGAATCCACGCCACCAGCCCTGAGCCCGCGTGACACCACCACCGCCGACCAGCGAAGTGGTCGAGCGCCGACATGTGGGCACACCGAATGATCAGTGCCCTGCAGACGCTCGGTCATGGCTCACCCGCAGCCTCGTCAACAAGTAGCAGGACTTCAGCGACAGCAGCGTCCATCGCATGTGGGACGACCCCTTCTTCGCGCAAAATTTCGCGCACGGCTTCGCGCATGCGGTCACTCACCCGGCGCGCAGCGTGTTCGGCCTGTGCAACACTCAT
>CALQCP020000269.1 GCA_943329105.2 Chitinophaga pinensis
CGCACGGCAATCTTTGAATGGATCGAGGTGTGGTACCAACGAATTAGAATCCACGGCTCACTCGGCTACGTCAGCCCCGAAGCGTTCGAGGCGACCGAGAGGGTCGGATAGGATCATCATGGGTGTCCATGATTGGTGTGCAGGTCCACTGGACCTTCGGCGTCGGGGGACAATGGTGCTACAACAACACTGGGTCGGCCACCGTGACCCACCAGTTCATGACGCCTGCGTGTAGCAAGAAGACAGTCACGATCCTGAAGCGCGACAGGGCGATCACGATCAACACCATCGTCACTCAAAAGGCCTCGTATTCCGTCACCGACACTTGCGCGACTCCGCCGTACACGATGACGTTGACTCAGGAGTGCGGTAGGCAGACATTCGTGACATCGGCGACCACTCCCGAGTACGAAGTGATCGAGCAGCGCAGCGCTTGCCCGGTCGGAAGTCCGTGCACTCCGCGCCGCATCGTCGTCCAAACTATCCCAATGATCGCCGAGTAACGCCATCCAGCTTTATCTAGGAGTGCAGCCATGATCACCGCCCTGCTGTTGTCCTGCGCCCTCGCTGTCGCGCCGGATGTCGTTAGTGATTTCGACACGTGGATGACGTTGCGACATAACGAATTGCAACAACCTGCAGTCCGCCAAGACTGGATCGATCGATTCAATGCTGTCGACCCTCGCGGGATGTCCGCACGGGGATTCGAGCAGCTCGGCGACTTGTACAACTGGGACGATGCGATAAACGCAATGGCTGCCTATCGCATGGCATGTACGGCGACCGGCGGGCTGACCGCTCCGATCGCGGCAAAGTTCGGGATGGCCGCGCGCACGGCTGGTTCTCCGCGTGATGCGGCGGACGCACTGCGGTATTTCGCGGCCGCGGGTGGCAATGTCGAGTTCGGCGGCAACGGTGAACTCGCTCAATTGGCGATTGCACAGTTCCGTACAGCGGCGCCGACCCTCGTACTGGATGCGGCAATCAAGGGTCTCCAGGATGGCACCTCCCGCACCCGAGCGGATGCGGATGCTGCGATCGCCGACTGGCGCGAAGCGATGGCGGCTGGAAGTATGGACCGAGATTCTGCCGGCGCCCACCTGGCAAGCTTGATCGGCGCGCTCAATGCGTGGGGCATTGAGCCGCCGGGGACGCTGGTGGACTTTGATCCGTTAGGCCTTGCATGGGCCGGTCTCGCGCTGACAACCCTTGACCCCGCGAATGGCGTCGGTGTTGGAGCAATCGGCGGAGCATTGCGCGCTGCGAGTCTGAGCGGAGATCCATCGGCCATACTTGAAATCGCCGAGCTCGCCGCATCCGTTGGTCCAGCGCCGAACAACGCCGCGCTCAACGAACTGTACTTTGCGGCAGGTCGGATGCTCTTGGTCGACTCACTGGAGTCGAAGGTCATCGGGAAACGTTTGCTCGAGCTCTCTATCGCAGCCGAAGAACGCGGGCACCCAGACACATTTCAGACGATGTCGAGCTGGCAGATGTCGCTGCTCCGTCTCGCCAATCACTTCATCGAAGTTGGCGACATCGATGGCGCTAAGGAAGCGATCCTTCGTCTCAAGACGGCAAAACTTGAAGGCTTCGTGCTCTCGAGCCTATCCAGCACGGAAGAAACCTTAACGTTGCTCGAAGCCAACGAAGCGCCCGATCCGCAGCCTGCCACAAACCCCGCTGCCAGCACACAACTCCCGGCGCCGCCGGCGGAAACTGCATCGTTGCCTGAAGTGTCATCGGCACCAACCTTGCAGGTGCAGTTTGCCAACGCGCCCACCGAACCCACGTCAGTACAAGAGGCCAGCACAAATGCGCGTGGAATTGCACTCACTCTCTTTGTAGTGGTAGCAGTCGCTGCCATCCTCGGCGGGTGGATCAGGCGACCGGGGTCCAGCCAACTCAATCCATGAGGTGCCCAAGCCCGCTCGACCGCAGCACATTGCGGAAGCTGTCGCTAAACACAAAGTTGTGCTCAGGGAACGCCAGCCCGCTCATGTTTTGGTCCACATGGCTGAACATGATTTCCGTCTCGCCAATCTTCTCCCACTGCCCGGTACGGTGGTCCATGCGCGCAATGGTGCCGGAAGTCCCCGCACCCATTGGATCGATGCGTTCAATACGCGCGTCGTAGCGGATGCACTGACCGGGAATCACGTCGGCGTTGATCTCGGCGCGCTGAATCTTGGCGAGCACCACCTTCTCTTTGAAGCGCCGCAAACTGCCCACCAAGATGCCGGCCGTCTGCGCCATGCCTTCAATCATCAGGCTTGCAGGCATCACCGGCTGCGCAGGGAGCGTCGCCGTTGCCCGGAAATGCTCGTGCAAATGCTCTTCAGCGAGCGACACATTCTTGATCGCCACCAGACGCTTGTCCGGCTCGTAGGTCACGATCGTGTCGATCCACATCCAGCGCATTGCGGCAGATCTCCGTTATAAAAACGGCGCGCGCCGGGGGCACCGGCGCGCGCGAGAATTACTTCTTCAGCTTGATGTCGATGAAGTCGCACAGGCTCTTCACCGTGAAGATCTTGGCAAGGCCCTTCACGTTGCGGTCGCTGGCAAACACCGAGACGTCCACGTGCGGCATGCGCTCCTGCAGCACGGCCATGCCGGCGTCAGTGAACTTGCCGTCCTTCACAAAGTCCGGGTTGGACATCATGTTCTCTGGGAACAATTCGCCTTGCTCGATCTTGAAGGCCTTCTCCGGGGTGGAGAACTTCTTCTCAAGCTGGAACTGAATGTCCAGAAAGTCGATGCTCTCGGCACCAAGGTCTTCGGTCAGGGTGGCAGTGGCGATGATGTCGCCCCGATCCGCACCCAGCGCGTTCTCGAGGACGTCGGTCACCTTCTCTTCAATCTCTGCGCGGGAAATAGCCATCGTGTCTCCGTCTGGTGGCATCCTTGCACGCGGGCCCGCCATGGGCGCCGCACGATCCCAGGTCACCCCTGGGATGGGGTTTGCGGAGGAATCCGCAAGGGGCGCAGTGTAAATCGTCCAGAGACAGCCGTCTCTGGTTCCACTGCGACCGTCTCGTCTACGCGATGTCGGCGAACAATGCCGACGCCCTTGAACAAGAACGAGCCGTCGGGCAGTTCCTTCTCAAGTTGAACATCCACTTCCAGGGCCTCCCCGGGGCGGACAAATGAGCCGTAGCGCATGGCTTTGGCACTGCCGAGCACCATTCGAGGGTGCCCGCGCTGCTCCAAAAGGGCCCGTCCAGCCTGCACAAGCGCCTCCAGCATGAACACGCCGGGCAGAACCTGGAAGGTCGGGAAGTGGTCCTGGAGGTACTCCTCAGCCAGAGTGACCTGCTTCACCGCTCGGACTCGGTCCGGGGTCTGCTCAAGAATCATGTCGATCAGCGCAAAGTGCATTGCGGCGGGATGGTAGCCGCGGACGGAAAGGTCCGCAAAGATCGTCCAAATACCCCCGAAACTGCCGATGGAGTCCCCATATGGCTCGTTCGAAGACCGCATCGACTTCAACCGTTTCGCACTTTTGGAATCGCCCCGAATTTCGCGCCCGCGTCGCGTGGGTGGCGGCAGCCTTGGGCATTGCATCGCTGATGCTTGCGCTGGGTTC
>CALQCP020000270.1 GCA_943329105.2 Chitinophaga pinensis
GCAGCCTCGTCAACAAGTAGCAGGACTTCAGCGACAGCAGCGTCCATCGCATGTGGGACGACCCCTTCTTCGCGCAAAATTTCGCGCACGGCTTCGCGCATGCGGTCACTCACCCGGCGCGCAGCGTGTTCGGCCTGTGCAACACTCATGGAAAGTTGCGCGGCGATGGATCGATAGGACATCCCATCAATGACATGCAAGCGAAATGCCAGCGCATCATTTGGTCGACCACGCTCATCAGCGTCAGCAATGGCGATCGACATCGCTTCGTTCGCGAGCGCCACAGCCCACGCATGGTCGAAGGCGCGCGCGGGATCAACAGCGTCTGATTTCAGGGTATTTAGGCCATCGCCACCTACTATTCGACCACGCGACCGGTTCTGATCGCGCAACTCGCCTCGGCAATGAAATGCCATGGCGTTCATCATCCATCGACGCAGTGGCATCTTTGAATCGCGCCAGCGCCGCAGGAAATCCGGAGCATCGACCGCTCGGACGAAGAACTCCGCAACGATTTCTTCTGGCTCACCAAGTCGAACCAGCGCGCTTGTCCGCACATAGATTCGCAGCGCGTCGTAGTAGCGCTCCATGAGGTGTCGACGCAGAGCAGCGCGCGCGGCGGCGGCCGCACTGGAATTCACTTGATGCGCCGGATCCAGGTCACCACGCTCAGCGATTGTTAACTGCGCGTCGATCCACGTGGCGTGAGTGCTTGGAAAGTGATCTGTTTCCACCGGGGCGCTGAGGATAGATCAGGCGCCGGATGGTGTGGGACTGCGCTTATGGGCATGGGCCCCAGAACGAAAGGAGAAGACTAAGGTCTGCACCATTGACTTCACCATCGTGGTTGATGTCCGCTTGCGGTAGGACGGGGTTGACAGGTCCCCAGAACGCGAGCATGGCACCAAGATCCGCGCCGTCAATGATCTGGTTGTTGGTGATGTCCGCGTCTTGGCAGGTTGGACCTTCACAGATGTCGGGGATGCCATTGGTGTTAGCGTCGGCGAGTTGGCCGGTGAGGATTTGGCCGTAGTCGACGATGTTGTCGTTGTTGCAGTCGGCTTCCCACTCGATGATCACCCGATAGCGGTGTCCAGCGGGAACACCCGCAGTCTCGGCATCATTCCAGTACGAGGCGCTCGGGTACTGCAGCACACTCTCCCCGTAACAGCAATTGTCCGGAAAGCCCGGCCCCCAGTTTAGGTACGTCATGGGCTCGCCAGTGACCCAGCGCCAACCCCCAGCGGGCTCAGAGTAGTCGCTTGCGCCGACATCCTGATAGCCCCCGAGGATCGAATACCCGGCGTGCGTGGCATCCGAAGTTCGAGAGTGGACGGCGCGGTAGACGAATTCATTCTCCGAAGCAGAAGTAATGGTGACTGCATGTGCGCCGATCAGGGCGACGTACGACGCACTGATATCGACAATCGACTTCGGGCCAATCCAGGTTTGCTGGTCGTACCAGTGCCCATTCCCGCCATCCTCCACCCGCCACTGCACTGGATAACTACTAACAACACACGTCTCCCCAAGCTCGCAGCAATCGGGGATGTTGTTGGTGTTGTAGTCGGCAAGCGTGCCGTTGTGGCATTGGCCGTAGTCGATGATGTTGTCGTTGTTGCAGTCGGCGGACCATTCAACGATGAGTGTGTTCGTAATTGCGTCCGTCCCCGAGAAGTCATTCCAACAAAGGTTTGAAAACGCCCAATAGTGCAGATGAATGCCGTCGCCAGTCGGTTCAGATCCGCACCATCCTGAGTAGCTCCACGGTTCCCCATCGATCCACTGCCATCCGTTGGTCTCCAGCCGACCTCCAAGCATGGGTCCTCGGCCAACTCCAGATTGGGGCGGGATTTGGGTAACAGCATTAGCAACAATGAAGTCGTTCTCCGATTCAGATGTCGGTGTGGCGAGGTGACCACCGCGCTCGCCGCAGTACAAGGAGGCCGCGTCCCACCGGTTCGCAGGGCTCGATCCGTTAGGCAATTGAGCACCGGCATACCAATGCCCATTCCCCCCATCCTCCACCTTCCACTGCACCGCGCCACTCTGCGCCCCCGCGACCGTCGCTGCAATTCCAACCACCGCTGCTGCGGTGACGCCTGTGATCTTGTTCAACATCTTGTGGTGTCCCTGGAGTGTTTCGTGTGTGTGGCTCGCGCCGGTATCTGGCGCTCGTCCCACTAAGCCGCTGGATTGCGGCGCATTCGGTGGGACTTGCTCGGAATTGACCTGAACCAGTACCGAGAAGCCCATGAGACCCAGGACAGCAAGGGTGATCCTGCCCGCCGCGCGACTGGCGGGGGCTTGGTGAGCCGTTGCTCCATGGGCAGCCGCGCCAACAATCGCGCCATTCGTCCCACCATCCGCTCGCTCGGTCTCACGCATCGGCTCCCCGCCGATCCGTAGCAGCGCTGCCGCCTGGGCGCCCGAAAGCGGCACTCTGACTATTCGATCCGTTCGTTGACTATCAATATCCCTTGTCATCCACCGCACGAAGCCACCAATCGCACGCGCGTTCGTTGCGAATTCCACGGAATTTCGGTTTGGCACACTTTGTAACGCACGGTCACTCCCCGCCGACAAGCCGAAGTACCTCGGCAACCGCCTGCTCGAGTTCAGAGTTCGGGACGCCTTCCTCGCGGAGGATCTCTTTCACCGACTCGCGCACCGCGGCTGCAACTCGACGTGTGGCGTTGAAGCACTCCGTGCGGGAGAGTCCAATCGCGCGCGCTACGTCCTCGTACGGCATGCCGTCAATCAAGTGCATGCGCAGAATGGCGTCATCATGTTCGCGGCCGCGATCGACAAGCTCAGCCTGCACACGCGCATACGACTCATTCACAATCGCTAAAGCCCACGCACGATCAAACGCGGCGGCCGCGTCTTGGCTTGCAGTCTCGGCAGCGCGGAGTTCTGTTGGACCGTCAGTGGACATGCGCCCACGCTCGCGCGTCACATCTCTGCGCACGCCGCGGCAGTGGAAACTCATGGCATTCATGAGCCACCGGCGAAGGGGCATCCCGCTGCCGCGCCAGCGCGCAAAGAACGCGTCATCAGCCATGGGGCCGACATAGAAACCAGAGACCAGTTCATCACGCTCGCCCGAGTCACGCAAGCCGCTCGCGGATACATAGGCGCTGAGCGCCTGCGTGTACCGCTCCATCACATGACGGCGCAATGCGGCGCGAGCCCCGTGAGCGCGGGGTATTCCGGCGAGATCACCGGCACTGGCGGCACGCTCGCCGTCTTCGGCGATGGTGAGCTGCGCATCAATCCAAGTGGCGTGGGTGCTTGGGAAGTGGTCCGCCGGCATCTTTGGAAGGGTAGCGAGCGCGGCAGCCCATCGCACTACACTTCTCCCATGATGTCGACGGGCGAATCTCCACGATTCCTGAACCCCGCAGTGTGGTCGGCGCTCTGTGATCTTGGTCGCCGGTTTTCCGGGCGGGGTCTACGGGTGTTCTTGTTTGGGTCATTCGCAGCCGGCACACAGCGCCCTGGGTCAGACCTTGATCTTGGCTTTGAGGCCGCTACCAACACCCCCGCCTCAATCATTGATGAACTTCGCCAC
>CALQCP020000271.1 GCA_943329105.2 Chitinophaga pinensis
AACTCAATGGGTTTGCTCTGGGGCCGGACCACCGGTTAGTCAAGGCTGATTGCTTGCAGTTCTTGCAAGCGGGCCCCGCCGCGGATGAGCGGTACGACTACATCGTGCTTGATCCGCCAACATTCTCAAACTCCAAACGCATGGAGGCGGAGAGCTTTGCTGTAGACCGTGACTGGCCGCACTTGGTTGCGTTGGCCACGCAGTGGTTAGCGCCTGGCGGTTGGCTGTACTTCAGCAGTAACTCTCGTCAATTGAAATTTGATGCCGCACAATTACCGGCCGGCTTCATCGCGCGCGAAATCAGTGAGCGCACAGTTCCCGATGACTTCCGAAATCGGCGCATTCACCGATGCTGGACGATCACTGCTGCGAAACCGGAATGAAGAACTCCGGGTTTGACGGAAGGTTGGCAAACACGCCAAGGAATGTTCCCTTCTTCGCATCAAACTTCAGGATCTGCTTGGTGAGTCGACTGCCCACGTACAGGACGTGATCGCGGACGGCAATGGAGCTTGCAGCACTGAGCCCGCCATCGCCGGGTTTCACAAGCTGACTGATGTTTCCGGTTTCAACAACCAGTTTCCACACGCAGTTGGCCTTGTTGTCGGTGACCAAGAGGTCGCGACCATCGGCGGTAAACATGGCCTGAATTGGATGCTCCAGGCCGTTGGCGGCTGTCAATTCGCTGCGGACGTATCGGCCAGTGACGGGATCGTGGACGGCGATCCGGGAGCGCTCGCGGTCACACACGTACAGCAACCCATCGGGCCCGAACGTGAAGCCGCGCACTAACCCCAGCCCTTCCGGTGACTGCTGATTGTTGGGAACCACGGTGCCGGGCGCAAGCGTTCCGAATTCTTCAAGACCACTGGCAACTGGTAGTGGTTTGCCAGCGTTGCCACGACCAAGTCCGTGGTAGCGAGTGATGGTGTTGGTGTCTTGGTTGGAGGCGTACAGCGAACCGTCTGGCCCAACATCAATTTGGTAGGTGTGCACCATCCCGGGATTTGCTGCGCCGCCAGAAATCCATGTGGCTTTGTAGGGACGGATGCCAGTGCGATCATCGGGGGTGCCAAAGACGATCACCCGGGTGGATTCACGCTTGGCGCTCATCACGGCGAGGTCGCCGTTTCCAAGAATCTCCATTCCTCGTAACTCGCTGAGTGGTGGTTCCTTGGCGGGGATGGGCCCAAGGATCGGCCCGATGACCTTGCCGCTTCCGTCGATGGCAAACACCTGCGCGAGGGCGCCGGCATCGCCGTGCACGGTGACGTACCAGTGCGGGGCGGTCAGGGCCAGTTCGTGCCCGTGCGCTCGGTCACCGGGAGCCAACACAACGCCGTCGGCAACGGTTCCAGCGCGCTCCGCAGTGGCATCGCTTTCCGCCGCAGCGTGCTCCCGGAGGTGCTTGCCCTCCTCAATCAGGGGAAACACAAAGGGGATCAACAGCATGCCAAGGAGGGCGACCGCTGAAATAAATACTCCGATGGATGCTTCGCGCTTCATGTTTCACTTGCAAGATTACCTCCAAACGGGGACGATGCGTCTGTACATGGAGGTACGCATGACTCTCAACGATCGCATTTCATCGCTCGCTTCGTTGCGCCGGGGCGCAATTCCATTCATCACGGCGATTGCTGCACTTGTGCTGATTGCCGCATGTTCAGCGCGGTCAACAGATGGCTCGCGCGACCGCAGCGGCACCGACGCACTGGTTGCGGGTGCCAACGACCTCGGCTTGGAAATCGGCGATCGCCCCCGCGAGACGAGCGCTGCGGCCATGAGTGGCGGCAAGCACGAAGCGGAGAAGGAGCTATCGATTCTCGCCGGAGGCGCGTCGTCTTCGCACACGTCGTCCAAGTTGCCGGGGCCCGATGATTGGCGCATCATCACCAATTCGCTCACCTTGTTTCGTCACGCTCCGTATGTGACGGACTTGGTGCTGGGACTAGTGTGCTCCATCGGCGTGGCGCTGACGCTGACGGCTTCGCCGCGGCGTGCGGTTCGCTTTGATCCAGTGGGTGTTGCCGAGACTCGCAAGGCAACCGTGATCTGCGCGCTGGTTGGTTGCATTGCGGCAGAGTTGGTGCAGTCGAGCGAACAGTTTCTACTGGGAGCGGAGATTGCATTGGTCTTATTTGGTATCGGAGGCTTGGTTCGTTTCCGCACCATCTTTGGTGATGCGCGGCAAACAGGCGTAGCCATCATTGCCACCGTCTTGGGTCTGGCGTGCGGTATGAGCGAGTACTCATTGGTGGCGCTTTCCTTGACCGTGGTGTTTATTGCCAATTGGTGGATGAACAGCACGGCGTTTGTGCACGTGCGCGTTCGGATCCGTAAGAATGGGGATCTGGCACAGGTGCAGGCGGCGATCACCACGCTCTTGCAAGAGCAGCATTTCTCGGTACTTCGTGCGACCCCCAACAGCACGGAGCGCACCATAGAGATGTTTGGACAGACGGCTTCGGAGTTTGACATCGATGCCTTGGTCAGTTCCATTGAAGGTGCAGTTCCGGGTGCTCGTGTGCGTGTGAAGGCGTCTTAAAGCGCGTTTACCAAGTGCGTGGCATGTTGCTGTTCCTTCGGACTGCGTAGTATTCCTGCGTGCTCCAGCGGATTGAAATCTCGCAGGTTGGTCGCGTCTATGACGACGGTTGTGTCGCATTGGCCGGCGCCTCGTTTGATATTCGCGCTGGTTCGATGACGGTCCTGGTGGGGCCATCCGGTTGTGGAAAGACCACGCTGCTTCGGTTGATCGGCGGACTTGATAGCCCCACGAGCGGTCGCGTGATCTTTCATGGCACTGACGGTGCACTGCAGCAGCCGCGTACCGCGTTTGCATTTCAAGAGGCACGGCTGCTGCCGTGGCGAACAGTGCTTGCCAACGTGGCGCTGCCGCTGGAACTTGCCGGCGTAGCACCTGCTGAGCGAATCGAACGTGCCACCGCCATGCTGACACGCGTTGGACTTGGCAGTGCCACGCGCAAGCTTCCGGGGCAACTCTC
Organism: Chitinophaga pinensis; assembly: GCA_943329105.2. GTDB lineage: Bacteria > Planctomycetota > Phycisphaerae > Phycisphaerales > SM1A02 > UBA966. The sequence goes on from CALQCP020000271.1 coordinate 3,006, forward strand.
CGGCGGTATGCGTATGCGTGCATCCATCGCTCGCGCGCTGGTGACCGCGCCGCAACTGTTACTTCTTGACGAACCATTCGGAGCGGTTGATGAAATCTCGCGTCATGCACTTGATGATCTCTTGCGATCACTCTGGGCTGAACTGGCAATGACCGTTGTGATGGTGACGCACTCGATTGTGGAAGCGACCTACGTTGCCGAACAGGTAGTGGTGATGGCACCTGCGCCCGGCCGAATTGTGGCGCAGTTCATCCCCTCATTTGCCGATCACTCCCCGTCATTGCGTGCTACCCCTGAGTTTGCCGCAGTCACCGCCGAAGTGCTGCGCTCCTTGGGCGAAGCCATGGTGGGGGAACAGCGATGAGTAGAAGCGAGTCAAAGCGCTCCGTGCCGCCAGCGTCGTCCGTGGTGATGCGTGCTGCGCAGGCAGTGATTCCATCGTTGACGGTGGTCGTGGTGTTGCTGGCGGTCTGGCAGGGCGCCGTGTCACTCTTTGCGCCGAGTGAATTTCTGGTGCCCGCGCCACTGGCAGTTGTTCGTGCCATGATTCAATCACGTCAGGCGCTC
>CALQCP020000272.1 GCA_943329105.2 Chitinophaga pinensis
AGAACGCGATGAGCAAGCGCAAACGCCCGTGCATCAGGCATGCGCGGAATGAATTTCACTAACAACGCATCGACCGCTTCCGCATCTCGACTGACTGCAGTCATTGCAACAAGATCAACATCCACGGTGAATCGCGGCTCGCCCCAACGTGCTACTGCTAGCCCTCCGATGACGCATGCGTCAATGCCTTGCTCTTTCAATGCTGCCAACGCAGAAGCAGCAGCCCCAAACAGCTGCCTCATTTCGCGCCCCGCAGCGCCAGTGCCGCATGAAACGCAATCAATCCCGACTGTTGGCTACTTCGATCGCGGAGCCAGGATGACGGGATATCACCGAGAAGAGCATTCAATGACCTCTGAAATCGAGTTTCGCAGTCTGACGCACTCTCACGTTGCAAGGCCTTCGACATGGCTTTCCACTGCATTGCCCATGCGGTTACATGTTCGCGATTGTCTGAAGATTCACTCTGGTTCATTGCTTCACTAGTGTACTCGCGACGTTGAAACATCACGAAATCCCAACGCACACACGCCCCCAGGCGCGGGTGCGCTTGGGGGCGTTGAGTAGGTAGGTGCGGGGGTACCCCAGACCGACTTCACGCATACGAGTGCAGCCCAGAGATCACAAAGTTGATGACGATCCAATTGAAGAGCATCACCGCCGCGCCCGCCACCGCCAGGATGGCCGTCCACAGGCCCTTGTCGCGCACCTTCCAGCGCACGTGAATCAGGAGCGCAAAGATGATGAACGTATTCAACGCGAACACCTCTTTGGGATCCCAACCCCACGGGCGACCCCAACTGTGGTCCGCCCAGATGGCGCCCATCACGATCCCCGCCCACAACATCACAAAGCTCAGCTCCGTGAGCAACATGGTGACGCCGTCGAACACTTCGCCGACGCCCGTGGCGCGGTGATGCGCCGTCTTGCTGGCCGCACCGCCGCCACTCGCCGCCCCGGCCGCCCCACTGCCCGCGGCCATCATTTCCATCGCCTGCCCTGCGCCGCCCACACGCGCGAATGCCAAGCCGCCGCCGCGCATCCGCCACACGAGGTAGCAGAACGCCGAAATGGATGACATGAAGATCAGTGCGTAACTAAAGATGATCACGTTGGTATGGATGTAGAGCCACACGTCGTGCAGCACCGGCATCATGTTGGAGATATTTGAATTGAGCTGCACTGGCAGGAAATGCGCAGCCATCAGAGCCACCATACTGGTGACGCACGCGCCGAGCGCCACGACGCCATGCATGGCAGTGCGGCGCAAGAATGTCACCTCGGCAATGAATGCCACGGCTGTTCCCATCCATGCCGCGGTGGTCACCGCCTCAAACATGTTGGAGTTGGGCCAGCGACCCGAGATGTACCAGCGCAACATGACCGCAAAGGTCTGCAACAAGAACGCCACCGCAAAGACGCCCATTCCAATCTGCGTGGCACGCTTCCATCGATAGACCAGGCCAAGAAGCAGAAACACAATCGCTCCAAGGAACACCAGCCACGAGCGGCTCAAATTGCCGTTGCGGAAGTACCAACCCTCCCACTCCAGGCGTTCCGCTGGCGGATAGATGGACGGCACAAGCGTCGGCAACAGCGTGGCGATGGCCTTGACGCGCGTGTTCACTGCCGTTGCATCACCTTGCTGCCACGCCATGACAAAGCCGCGCCAATCGGCGGCAAGCTGTCGCTGCTTGGCTTCGTCGATACCGGGCACCGCGTTCATTGGTCGTTCGCGGGCAGCGGCGGGCAGCGTGGCGGGATCAGCGCCGAGCAACATGATGTCCCCAATCGAAACCCATGGCTTGTCGAGCGAACCGTCCGCGGGCGGAATGACGCGCAGCGAACCAAGCAGGAACGATGGATCTTTCACAGACAACGCGCCCTTGATCGCGTCCATTTCCTTTGCGGTGCGAATGAGATCGCCTTCCATCGCTTGCAATTCCGTGCGCACTGGCGGAAGGTTGAGGATCTTCTGAGAGACAAGGCCGCTGGCTTCAAAGGCTCGCAGTCGTTCAGTCAGCGCAGGATCGGCACGGAGCGCGGCTTCCGAAATGCGCGCGCGCACTTCGCGGTTCTTGACGTAGATCACGTCCGCATCTTCGTACGCATTACCGCGGAAGAGAAGGTCAAAGTAAGTGAAGTCCGATCCCTGACCGCCGATGGTGCGCGGACCGGTGACAAACTGCATTTGCTGATTGGCGAAGCTACTGAAGCTCTTCAGACGGCCCTCAGAGAACACTGCAACACGGTCGAGCGGCGTGAGATCCACTTGCTGCGCAAATGGGAGATCATCAGCATGCGCCGGAGCGCACGTCAGCAGCGCGACTACTGCAAGCAGCAACACGGAACAGCAGGCGGATAGCAAGCGTTGTGAATTGTTACGCATGGACGGACTCCGTATGGCGCTTTGCAAACGAGGGGCGCCGGCCTTCAGCCTTGGCGCGCGCGATCTCTTCAAGAACAAGGCGTTCATTGCGACGCTTGATGACGGGCTTCACATAGAACGCGTACATCATGCCAAGGCAAGCGACGATGCAACCAATGAGCTGCACCCACACGCCGTGGCGATTACCAACACCAAGCACCGTGTAGTTGAGTCCGGCGCTCGCCATCCCGCCCTGGCGCGCTTCTTCCGGTGGGTCCCACTGACTCTGGAAGAATGACATGCCGTCAAACTCCACGGGTTCATTGACGCTCAGGCGTTCGGGCGCGCCCCACGTGCCGCCCGCTTCCTGGAAGCGCACCACGCTGGTGTAGTTACGAATGCTGGAACTCTGCCCGGAGAAGCCACCCACTTCGGTGGTCAACTCGAACGTCTCCAGTGCAACAGGAGCCGGGAGCGGCTCGCGCTGACGTGAGAAGAGCACTTCAAGCGCGGTGCCATCAGCAAGTGTGAGCGTGCTGGGCGTCAGCCAATAGCGGCGCAAGACATCTTGGGCGCGATCGAAGACATAGGGGTGGTAGGTGAGCCACTCGGCGGCTGATGCGGGGGCAGCGCCCGGCGCTGTTGCTTCCGCGGCGGCCTTCGCTGGGAGCACTTGATTCACGCGCATCATGGAGAACAACTCGCGTGCGTCGCGCTGCCGTTGTGATTGCGGTACGACGAACGGCTTGGACTCTTGGATAGCGTTGGGCATCCAGTCGGTCACCGTCAACTTGACGCCGGCAGCTAGTTCAACCGGGATGCGCGGCGTGACGTCCACAACGCGGGCTTCCGGGCGACCAAGCGAGTCAACTAAGCGCAGGCGCCCCGCTTCTGGGCCAGCCACCAACAACGCAAGTGCGAGGCCGTTTCCGGGGCGATATTCCACTTCGAGTGATTTGTCAGTGAAACTCTCGCCGCCGCGTTTCATGGCGGCCATGGGGTCTTCGCCGGGCGCAAGGTCTCGGCTCATAGTTGGGTCGCTGAATGTCCAGCGGCGGAATTCACCGGCGGGCGTTCGCAATTCAAGAATGGCGACGGAGAGTTCACGACCACCGATCGGCAGGTCATCCTGCACCGCCACCACGCGGTA
>CALQCP020000273.1 GCA_943329105.2 Chitinophaga pinensis
AGAAGTGGTGCAAACTCGCGTGCCTTGGCAAGAAATTCGCGCGCGGTGCGTGGCGGCACCGGCTTAGTGAGGCTTGCAATGCGCGCACCGATCGATGAGATTCCGCGCGGATCGGCGGCGCAGCCAAGCGCGTGTTCCATGCGGCGATAGCTACCCCAGAGATTGATCGCAAGCGGGAAGTCACTACCGGTCACGCGTTCAAAGAGCAGGGCGCGTCCGCCCATGGCGGCCATGGCGGGATCAAAGTCGCGGGCGCCGCTACTTTCGCGGGCAGGCATACGACTGACCCGATCGGCGATCTCCGTGATTTCAAGTTGTGGGTTCACTTCCGCGGTCACGCGGTGGAGTTCACCGGCCTGTTCAAGTGCAGAAATGAAATCGCGAAGTCCAGCGTGCATGCGCAGGATGGTAGGTCTGTCTACGATTGCCGTCCTGATGTTGGCGATCGATCTTCATGATGTCACCAAGACCTACCGCGGCGGCGTGCAAGCGCTGCGCGGGGTTTCGCTGGCCGTGCAGGCGGGCGAGATCTTTGGGCTCCTTGGTCCAAACGGCGCCGGTAAGAGCACCCTTGTCAAGATCATTATGACCGTGGTGCGGCCCACCTCGCTGCGCGGCACCGTGCTGGGTCAGCCCGCTGGCACGCAGGCCGTACTTGCACGCGTCGGCTACTTGCCCGAGCATCATCGATTCCCGCAGTACCTCACTGGCCGCCAAGTGATCGATTTCTTTGGCGCACTCGGCAAGGTTCCCCGTGCGGTTCGCCGCCCTCGCACCGAGGAACTGCTCGAACTGGTCGGCATGCGCGAATGGGGCAACCGCCGCGTCACCACCTACTCCAAGGGAATGCAGCAGCGGATCGGTATCGCCGCTGCACTCATCAATGACCCGGAGTTGGTAGTCCTTGACGAACCAACCGACGGCGTTGACCCCGTCGGTCGCCGCGAAATTCGCGACATGCTCCTACGCCTGCGTGGCGAGGGACGCACTGTGCTAGTGAACAGTCACCTCCTCAGCGAAGTGGAAATGTTGGCCGACCGCGTTGCCATCATCAATCAAGGCACCACGCTGGCGCAAGGCACCATTGAGGAACTCACGCACGAAAGTCACCGCTATGAGATCGAAGCGATGCACGCGCCCGACGTGGTGATCACCGCGGTTGGTCCCGTTGCCGGCGTTGTCTCCGTTGCTGACCCCGCGCTGCGCACGTTCGTGATTCCGACCCGTGATGCAGTGATTATTCAGCCTGCAATTGATGCACTTCGCGCCGCTGGCGCCACCGTCACGCGCGTCGAACGCGCCCGCGAAACACTGGAAGATCTCTTCGTTCGCAGCGTGATCGACGAACGCGGCCGCGCCATGCCCGGTGCGCAACGACCGTCCGCTGCGCCGCTCACTGCGCCGCCCACGGCGCCACCCACGCGACCCGTCGCGGCGCCTCTCACCGCGCCTCCAGCTACCCCGCGCACCCCGCCGGAGATCCGCTCATGACGCAGACCTTGGCGATCTTCCTCGACGCGTACCGCGACCTCAACTCGCGCAAACTCTTTTGGCTGGCCATGGTCATCAGCGCGCTGGTGGTTGCCATTGTCGGCGCACTTGGCATTGATGACACCGGTGTCTCCGCGCTTGGCTTCCACTTCAACAGCAAGTTTGTCAACACGCTGTTCTTCCCGCGCGACCTCTTCTACAAGTTGATCTTCCAGAATTTGGGAATCAATATCTGGCTGACATGGCTCGCGGCCATTCTGGCGCTCATTTCCACCGCCAGCATCGTTCCGGAACTCATTGCCAACGGCTCGATCGACATGATGCTGTCCAAGCCGATCACTCGTTCGCGGTTGTTTTTGACGCGCTGGGTGACTGGCTTGTTCTTTGCGGGCTTCCAAGCCGCAGTCTTTGTCCTTGCTAGCTTTTTAGTGATCGGTATCCGCGGCGGTGCGTGGGAGCCTGGGCTGTTCTTGGCTATTCCAGTGGTGGTGGTGTTCTTCAGTTACCTGTACTGCTTCTGCGCCCTCATCGGTGTGCTCACGCGCAGTACCGTGGCCAGCCTGCTACTCACGCTGGTCTTCTGGTTGGCCCTCTTTGGTGCACAAAAAGCAGAGCAATTTCTCAATTATGGTCGTCTGGCTTCCAGCATGGAAGTCACCGCCATTGAACGAACCATTGCCTCGCGCCTGGAAAAGAATGCCGACGCTGATGTTGACAAACTCCGTGCCGAACTCGCCAGCGAAACCATCTCCGCCGGTCGCTGGAATTCCGGCTACTGGCCGGCCTACGCCATCATTACCGTGCTGCCCAAGACCAATGAAACCACCGAGTGGCTTTCGCGCACGCTTGTGAAGCAATCGAACTTTCGCCCACCCGCGAAAGATGATGACGAGATGCGCTTCTTTGGAAGTAGCCGTGTCAAGCGCAAAGAATTTGAGCAAGCCACCTACGACGACGCAGAGTCACGCAAGGGCGCACTCTGGACCATCGGCACAAGCTTAATGTTTGAAGCAGTGATGCTCAGTGGATGCGTCTGGCTGTTCCGCCGCCGCGATTTCTAATCGCGCGTTACGATTCCCTTGTGCTTGTCTATCGCAAAGGTGTCTTCTGCCTGGAGTCCGAATGGTTTGGCCTGCGCTCCACCGTGAGCGTGCGCCCAGCGCTTGAACTGCTTCGGTCGTCGGACTACCACGTGGCGTACATCCATCGCGATGTTGCTACGCGCGCGGAACTGGAGCACTACCTGCGCAAGTGGTTCCAAGAGCGACACACTGGCTTTGAAATTCTCTGGCTCGCCATGCATTCCCGGCGCGGACTACTGCTGCCCGGTGATATGCGCCGCCCCGACGAGAAGATGCATATCGATCGCCTGGAAGAGATTTTGGCCGGGAAATGCAAGGGGAAAGTCATCCACTTCGGCGGCTGCCGCACCATTGCCATGCCCCCGGCGCGCATCCGAAAGTTCTTGCGCACATCCGGTGCCGTGGCAGTGTCCGGCTTCCGCGAAGAAGTTGACTGGACCGAATCGACGCTCTTTGAAACCACGCTTCTCCTTGAATTGCAGAAGCACCCCATGACCGCATCCGGCTTGCGCTCCGTGCGCAATGCGATGCGGAAATCGCGTCCCCTTGAATACGCCGCTTCGGGCTTCGCTATCCATATTCGTTCGTGACGCGTGCCGGCGGGTTATGTCGAGATGCGCGATCGAGCTGTATTCGCCCGATTTACTTCCCGAGTTCCGCGCTGCGCGTGCGCGCGGCTTCCATAGCCGCCGCCACCAACGCCACGAATTCGCCGCGCTCAAATACGTTCACCGCAGCAGCTGTTGTTCCGCCCGCGCTTGTCACAGCAGCGCGCAACTGCGCTGGCTCCCGTCCATCAGTCGCAAGGAGTGTTGCCGCACCGAAGATTGATTCGATCGCCATCGCGCGCGCCGTGACTGCGTCGAAACCCATGGTTTCTGCGGCAGCGATCTGCGCTTCTGCAAGTAAATACAGGTAT